>JADYYY010000015.1 GCA_020853395.1 Acidobacteriota bacterium | reverse complement strand
CAGTCCTCTGGTCCGGTCCGGCAGTCCTCTGGTCCGGTCCGGCAGTCCTCTGGTCCGGTCCGGCAGTCCTCTGGTCCGGTCCGGCAGTCCTCTGGTCCGGTCCGGCAGTCCTCTGGTCCGGTCCCGCGGTCCTCCGGTCCGGTGCGGAAGTGCTGGCCCCGGGTCTTGTGCTGTGGGCATCGGCGAGACGCGCGGGTTGGCCTGGCGTGCTCGTGAACGGGGAGCGACCTTGCACCGGCGGCGTGGAGCCGGACGGCACGGAGGGGCGCGATGTCTGGGTTCGAGATCCCGGACCAGAGGCGGGCTCGCGCCCTTCGAATCCGGCGATCAAATCCGCAAGGGGCGTCAACTGCCGGAGGTGGATCCACTTCACCAGCGCCATCTCGAAGTGATGCCGCGGCTGCGACGAGTTGCGGATCTCGAACTCGGCCTTCGACAGCAGGTCGAACGCCCGCAGCAGATCCTCGCGCGAGTATCGCGTGGCGAGCGCGGTCAGCCGTTCGGCCTCGCCCTCGGCGGCGATCTCCGGATCCTTGATACGAGTGGGATCGATCTTGATCACCATCAGGTCACGCATCAGCCGCGCAAGCTCGCGGCAGACGATGCGCAGGTCGAAGCCGGTTTCGACGATCTCTCCGGCGATCCGGAACGCGCCGGCGACGTCCTCCCGGGCGATCGTCTCCGCGACCTCGAACTGGACGTCGCGGCCGATCAAGCCGAGGACCGCGCTCACGTCGGCCGCCGTCACCCTGTCGCTCGTGAAGGCGAGCACCTGGTCGAGCGCCGACAGTGCGTCCCGCATGCTGCCTTCCGCCGACCGCGCGACCAGCGCCAACGCCGCGTCGTCGATCGTCACGCGCTCACCGGCCGTGACGGCGCGCAACTGCTCGCGGATCGAGGCGAACGGCAGCGTCCGCAGCTCGAAGACCTGCGACCGCGACTGGATGGTGACCGGCACCTGGTGGAGCTCGGTCGTCGCCATCATGAACTTGACGTACGGCGGCGGCTCTTCGATCGACTTGAGCAGCGCGTCGAACGCGTTCTTCGACAGCCGGTGCACCTCGTCGATGATGAAGATCTTGAACCGGTCGCGCATCGGCGCGATCGACAGCGGCTCGACGATGACCTCGCGGACGGCGTCGACGCCGGTGTAGGTCGCGCCGTCGATTTCGAGCACGTCCACGTCGCGCCCCTCGGCGATTTCGACGCAGGCGTCGCAGACGCCGCACGGCTCCGGCGTCGGACCGTGCACGCAATTCAACGCCCGCGCGAGGATGCGCGCCGTCGTCGTCTTCCCGACGCCGCGCGGCCCCGCGAAGATGAACGACTGCGCCAGCCGCCCGGTCGCGATCGCGTTCTTCAGCGTCTCGACGACCCCGCGCTGGCCGATGACGTCCTCGAACTTCTGGGGACGCCACTTGCGAGCCAGTGCGACATGCGACATCGAACGTTCCTTGTGAGGGAGAAGACCACCCGGGAGTCCGTCTCCAACCGCGGCCCGGATGGCCTGCGGCACAAGCCAGGGTCGACTTAGCGCTGCTGCCTTCCGGCCCTGACGCGGTTCGTCGGCTGACCTTGCACAGGGTCCGGACCGCGGTTCGAAGCGGACGTTCATCAGTGTATCAGTTGGTCCGCGCCCCGCGGTCGCACCTTCGCGCGTCGTCCTGCTCCTGGATCTCGCACGCGTCTCGGTCCTGCATCTCAGGTTCGCGTCTCATGTCGCGCCCCCCAGTCCGCGCGCCTCTGAGATGCAGGCACGGACCATCGGACCAGGAACCAAAGGGCGAACCCAGGCCCCGGGACCAGGGACCCCGGGACCGTGTCATGTCGGCCCACCGACATCGCGTCGGCGTGTCGGCGGCAGCGTGCGCCAGAAGCGCACACGCTGGCAGCGCGCGGCGTTCAGATGGGACGGGACGCTGGAGGCATGTCGCTTGCACTGCGGCGACGAGACGTATGGTGCAGATCCTCGCCCATCGAGGCAACACGAACGGACCGTCGGCCGACGACGAAAACCAGTTGGCGACGGCTGGCCAGGCGCTCGCGCGGGGCTTCGGCCTCGAGATCGACATCCGGCAGGCCGCCGACGGCCGCTTCTACATCGCCCACGATCCGCTCCTCGAACCTGCCGGCCGGCTGGCCGAAGCGTCCTTCGCCGAGCTGCGCCGCTATCCGCGCGCCACCGTGGCGCTCAACATCAAAGAAGAAGGCGGTGAGGCGGCGATCGCCGCGCTCGTCGCGCAGGAGGGCGTGCGCTCGCAGGTCTTCGTGTTCGACATGGAGCTCGTCGAAGCGCACGCCGGCGGGATGGCGCGCCGCTTCCACGCGATCGATCCCGCGCTCCGGATCGCCGCGCGCGTGAGCGACCGCGGCGAGTCGCTGGATCGCGCGCTCGGCATCGGCCAAGCCTCGGTGATCTGGCTCGACGAGTTCGACCGGCTCTGGGCGACCGAAGCCGACGTGCGACGGCTCAAGGACGCCGGCCGCGCGGTGTACGCCGTGTCGCCCGACCTGCACCAGTTCCCCCACGACCAGACACGGCGCCGCTGGCGCGAGTTCCTCGACTGGGGTGTCGACGGCATCTGCACCGACTACGCCGAAGAGCTGGCCAGGCTCGCGGCAGACAGCGTCGCCTCTCGGCGCGCACGCATCGCATGACTTTCGCCCATCTCTCCGACATGGCCGGCGGCTGGATCGTCGGCGACTTCGAACCGACCTGCCTCCGGACGCCGGCATGTGAAGTTGCGTGCAAACAGTACGCGGCCGGCGAGCACGAGCCCGCGCACGTGCACCTCGTCGCCACCGAGATCACGCTCATCGCCTCCGGCCGCGCGCGCATGGCCGGGCGCGAGCTCGTCGCTGGCGACATCGTGCGCCTCGAGCCGGGCGAGGCGACCGACTTCACCGCCCTCGAGCCCACCACCACCATCGTCGTGAAAACGCCGAGCGTGGCGGGCGACAAGCACCTCGTCGAGCCGGCGACGCCCGCCGCAGGAGCGGCGGCATGACCGCGATCCGGTGCGTGCTGTTCGATTTGGACGGCGTGCTCGTGGACGCCACTGAGTGGCACTACGACGCGCTGAACCGTGCGCTCCGGCTCTTCGGCTTCGAGATCAGCCGGTACGAACATCTGGCGGGCTACAACGGCCTGCCGACGCGGCGGAAGCTCGAGATGCTGAGCGTGGAGAAAGGCCTGCCCGTGGCTCTCCACGAACTGCTCAACCGCCTGAAGCAGATCTACACGCGCGACGAGATCCTCACGAAGTGCCGGCCGGTGTTCGAGAAGGAGTACATGCTCCACCGGCTGCGGCGCGAAGGTTACCGCCTGGCCTGCTGCTCGAACTCCATCCGGGAGACGCAAGAGCTGATGATCCGCTGCTCCGGCGTCGACGCCTGTTTCGAGTTCCTCGTGAGCAACGAGGACGTCGCACGGCCCAAGCCCGATCCGGAAATCTACCTCACCGCGATCCAGCGCCTTGGCGTGGCGGCGTCCGAGTGCCTGATCGTCGAGGACGCGCCGCACGGCGTCGAGGCGGCACGCCGCTCCGGCGCGCACGTCTGCGCCGTGAAGGGGTTCGCCGACGTCGACTACTTTCGCGTCCGCGCGGCCATCGACCGGGCTGACGCCGCCGCCTCGAGGCTCGTCGCATGATCCGCATCGTCGTGCCGATGGGCGGAGAAGGCCGGCAGTTCGCCGAGCGCGGCTACACGTTCCCCAAACCGCTGATCGAGGTCGCCGGCCAGCCGCTCGTCGAACTGGTCGTCCGCAACCTGACGCCGGAGCAGCCGCACCGGTTCGTGTTCATCTGCCGGGCGGAGCACGTGCACCGCTACGCGCTCGCCGACGTGTTGCGCCTCGTGGCGCCGGGCTGCGAGATCGTGACGATGCACCAGCCCACCGCGGGCGCGCTCTGCAGCGTGCTCCTCGCCCTCGAACACCTGCAGCACGACGACGAGCTGATCGTCGCGAACGCGGACCAGTGGATCGACCTGTCGATCGATCGATTCCTCGCGGCCGCGCGAGACGCGGAATGGGACGGCGCCTTGATGACGTTCCCGAACACGCATCCGCGCTGGTCGTACGCGCGCGTCGAGGGAGACGCGGTCGTGGCGGTCGCCGAGAAGCAGCCGATCAGCCGGCACGCGACCACGGGCCTCTACTACTTCCGGCGCGGCGGCGAGTTCGTTTCCGCGGCCGAACGCACGCTCCTCAAGAACGCCGCCGTGGGCGGCGAGTTCTACGTCGCGCCCGTCTTCAACGAGCTCATCCTCGCGGGCAAGCGTGTCGGCCATTTTCCGATCGCCGCCTCGGCGATGCACGGGCTCGGCACGCCCGAGGAACTGGAACGGTTCCAGGCCCGCGCCTACGTCTCGCCAACCTTCGCCTCATGCTGAACATCGTGCTTCCCATCGCCGGCCGCGGCAGCCGCTTCGCCGATGCCGGGTATCGCCTGCCGAAGCCGCTGATTTCCGTTCACGGCATGCCGATGATCGAAGCCGTCGTGCGCAACGTGCGGCCGAGCGGGCCGCACCGGTTCATCTTCGTCGCGCTCGGCGAGCACCTCGATCACCTGGGGATGCGCGAAACGCTCGAGCGCGCGGCGCCAGGCTGCCTCATCGTGCCGGTCGATCGCGTCACCGACGGCGCCGCGTGCACCGTGCTCCTCGCGCGCGATCACATCGACACCAACGACCCGCTGATGCTCGCCAACAGCGATCAGTGGGTGGACGTCGACATCGATCGGTACCTCGACGAGCTGGATCGCCAGCGGGCTGACGGGCTGATCATGACGATGACGGCGGACGACGCGAAGTGGTCGTTCGTCGGGCTGGACGCGCGGGGCTTCGTCACGCGAGTGGTCGAGAAGCAGGCGATCTCGAGCGACGCGACGGTGGGCATCTACAACTTCCGCCGCGGCGCCGACTTCGTGCGCGGCGCCGACCGCATGATCGCCGCCAATCGCCGGGTGAACGGCGAGTTCTACGTGGCGCCCGTGTACAACGAGCTCATCGGCGAAGGCGCGCGTGTCGCCGTGTACAACGTCGGCCGCGAGGGCGCCGGCATGTACGGGCTCGGCATCCCGTCCGATCTGGCGCTCTTCCTGTCGGATCCCATTTCGACCCGCGCCGTTGCGTAGCCTCGCGATGCTGTCGGCCGCCGCGCTGCCCACGCCCATCGATGCCCGCAGCCTGGCGGTTGCGACGCGGCGCGTGTTCGATCGGCAGACGAAGCTCGTCGGCTGGGGATCGGGCAGCGTGTTCGACTACTTCCACGGCCTGTATCCGGTGCGGCTCGAGTACCTCGTCGACAGCGATCGGCACCGGTGGGGCCGTTGGCGGCACGGCGTCGAGATCGTGCCTCCCGAACGGCTCGCGCGCGACGCCGGGCCCGACACCTTCGTGATCGTGTACTCGGGGGCATGGCCGGAGATTCAGGAGGCGATCGCGGCGATCGGACCGATCGCGTGCCTGCCCGCGAGCGCAGCCTTCGCCGATGCCGGGGTGCGCGCGAAGCTCGCCTGGGTGGAGGAGATCGCGCAGGAGGTGCCCGCGCGCCACGTCGCGCGCGCCGACAGCACCATCGTCGTGCAGGGGCCGGTGATCGCGGACGTGACGCCGCAGGTCCTCCGGGTGATGTCGGCACTCCACCCGCGGCACCTGCTGATCCTCTCGACCTGGGCCGACACGGATGCCGCGCTCATGGCGGAGGTCGGCCCACTCGTGGACGAGATCGTCACCAGCCGGCGCCCCGAGCGGCCCGGCGTGCAGAACCGTAACCTTCAGATCGTCTCGACGCTCGCCGGCATCGACCGCGCGATCGCGCTCGGCGCCCGCGCGGTGCTCAAGATCCGGACCGACCTCGCGGTGCTCAACCCGCACGTCTTCTCGGAAGCACGCTGGTGGCTCGAACGCATCGGCAACCAGACGGTGCGCGGCGCCGGCCTGCACCACCGGCTCATCGTGCCGCAGAGCTTCACGCGGAAGTACCTGCTCTATCACCCGTCGGACCTCGTCATGCTCGGCGATGCGCGCGACCTGCGGGCCTACTGGGCCGCGCCGCTCGATCCGCGCTCCGGCGCGCTCACCTCCCGCGAATGGCGCGATCGGCCGATCGCCGACGTCAACATGCACGGCCATCCAACCGAGAGCTACCTCGGCCTGAACTTCTGCAAGACGATCGGCCGCGCCGCGGCCGGCACGCTCGAGGACAGTTGGACGTTCTACCGCGACTACTGCCTCGTCGTGGACAACGACTGGTTCGATCTGCTCTGGTTCAAGAACCTCTCGATTCCCGATGTCGCGCTGCGCTCAGGCGTGCGGCAGACGCTCAGCCATGCAGCCTGGCAGCGGCTGCAGGTGGATCTGCGCGCGGTGCGGAGGAGCGCCGCGGACGTCGATCCAGCCGAGGTGACGTTCCAGATGCTGATGGGGGGCGGCGCATGAGGTTCGACACGGCCGGCGCGGCACCCGTACCGTTTCGAGGCCTGCACGGTCGCGCGCTCGTGCGCCTCCTGCAGTTGCCGTTCGTCCGCTACCATCGCGTGCAGCTCGGCTTCGTCGAGCGGCCGCGGCAGTACCGGCGGTTCCTGACGGACGTCCTCGGCCCACGGCTCGACGCCATCGGCGGCCGCATCGGCGTCTTCGGTGTCGGCGCGCACACCGAGCTGCTGCGAACGGCGCTGCCGGGCTTCGCCGAACGCATTCACTGCTTCACCGATAACAACGCCACGCTCTGGCACCAGACGCGCTTCGGCAAGACCGTCCTCCCGCCGGCCGGCGCCGTCGAGCAGTGCGACGCGTTCCTCCTCTCGACGACCGTGTTCCAACGCGTGCTCACCGCCGATCTCCGACGGTTGGGCTTCGCCGGCCCGGTCCTCGCGATCGACGATGACGTGCCGGCGCCGTGGTTTCTGGGAGAGGACGATGTGTGACGACACCGTGGTGCACTCCGGCGGCCGCTCGAGACCCGTCCTGCAAATCGACCGCACGTCGTGCGACAGCAGCAGCACGCCCGCCTCCCCGATCGCTCTTTCCGTCGTCGTCCCGACGCACGGGCGCACGGATCTGTTCCTGCAGACGCTCGACAGCCTGAGACGCCAGACGATCGCGCGGTTCGAGATCATCGTCACCGACGACTCGCCCGACCTCGACGATCGGCAGCGCATCAACAAAGCGACGCTCGCCTACGCGGAAGAGACCGGGCGGCCGGCGCGCTATCGGTTCTCGGCACCGCGGCTCGGCCAGGCCAGGAACACGAATCAGGGCCTCGCGCTCGCCACCGGCGACCTCGTGCGCATCCTCCATAGCGACGACGTGCTGGCGCCGGCGGCGCTCGAGATCGAGGCCGCGGTGATGAACGACGAGCGCCTTGGTCTGGAGGTGCTGTTTCATCATCCGCAGCTCTTCGTGGACACGCCACGATTCGATCGGCAGCCGACGCTCGCGGTCGTCCAGCCCTCGCTGTTTTTTCGCTCGACGCTCCACTCGCAGACACCGCTGCCGTCGGCGACGGTGTTCCGCCGCCGGCTGCTTGCCGACGTCGGGCCCATGCGCGACGACCTGGACTTTCTCTGTGACTGGGAGTTCTTCGCGCGCCTGCTGATCGCGCAGCACCGGCGTCACCGGTTCATCGGCATGTTCTCGGCCGGTCTCGTCGGGTGGCGCGTACATCCGAACAGCACGACCGGCCGGCTCTGGAACCGGCACTTCCTCGAGCACGAGCGATTCATCGCGGATCTCAAAGCGGACACCGGGCTCTGCGAGTCGCTGATTGGCGACGAACAGGCCCGCGCGGTCTTCTTCGCGCAAGCCGTGCGCTATCGGTATCGCCGGCTGCGCGAAGACGTGCAGCGCATGACGTGGCCGCAGGCGCGCTCGTCCTGGCGGCGCATCCTCCGGTGCGCGTTGTCGCGCGATTCGTTTCGCGATCGTCTCCGGCCGGCGCCGTGGGCTGCGGGCCTGCTCCGCCGCCGATCGAAGCTCGTCGTCGCCGTCGGCGCCTCCGCGGCTGAACGGACCGCGGCTTCGTCGCCGCGGATCGTCGAGCCACGTCAGGGATGGCGATTCGTCGCGTCGGCGTACGCGTCGGCGGCGATCATCCGATGGGGCAAGGCGTACGTCGCGAGGATGGGCGTGGCGCCCGCACGGTCCGCGCCGGCGCGCGATCTCGACGCCGATACGTCGCCGGCGACACTGGCGCATGGCGCGATGGTCTCGCTCGGCGATCGCGTGGAAATCCGGCCGTCCATGGACGCCGCGGGCCTCGCGCCAGGCCAGGTCCTCGTGCTCACCGAGTACAACAACACGACGAATCTCTGGCCGCTGCGCGGTCTGCTGCGCGACGCCCGGACGGTCGGCCTCACCGGCGTGAACGGCAACGCCTACGTCGAGCCGGTATTGCACCAGTTGCTGAAGCTCGTGCCGGTCGGCGCGACGGTCGAGGCGAGGATCCGGGACAACGAGCACCTCACCGCATTCGGCTTCAAGTCGCTGATCGACAAGCTGTTCCCGAAGCAGTTCTCGTGGATCGGCCAGCAGCGCCAGGGCCCGGCCCACCACCTGCTGCAATACCGGCGATCCGGAACCGGTCATTCGGCCTACACGGCGCCGCACACGGGCTGGACGTTCGGCATGCTGACGACCGGGACCCGGCTCACCAACGTCGAGCGCTTCATCGACTCGATCGAGCGGCACTGCCGCGAACCGTACGAGATCGTGATCGTCTCACCCGTGGCACTCGGCGCGCTCGAGATGCGGCCGCACGTGCGCGTCCTGCGATTCGGCGAGCGCGACGACCTCGGCTGGATCACCCGCAAGAAGAACCTCATCGCATCGGAGGCGCGGTACTCCGACGTCCTCATTTGCCACGATCGCTTCTGGCTCACCGACGACTTCACGACGACGTTCGCGGCGTGGGGCTACGCGTACGGGCTGGCCGCGATGCGCGTGAAGCTGCCCGATGGCAGCCGTGGCCTCGACTGGGCCGTGGTGAGCAGCCAGAACCACGTGTGGTCGTCCGGCGGGCTGCTCGACTATCGGGCGTGCTCGCAGTACGCCTACAACCCTGGCGGCGCGACGATCATCCGCAAGGCGTTCTGGCGGGACTTTCCCTGGAACGAGAACCTGTTCTGGAACGAACACGAAGACGTCGAGTTGTGCCGCCGGGTACAGCGTGCCGGCGGAGTCATTGCGCTCGCCGCCTCCACGATCGTCACGGCGGAAGACCGCTGGGTGCACGCCAACCCCCGCATCCCGTACTGCGATCAGAACGAGGTGCTCTACGGTGAGCCAGTCGGCGAGCAGCGGATCCGGTTCCTCACGGAACGCGCCGCCTGACGGTCGTGCCGTCGTTCGTGCGTGCCGCGCGCACCGGCCGCGCGCAGCCGGCGCGCGCACGGTCACGAGCGGATGACACGCGCGGCGCGAGACGGCGGCGTGAGCGCCGGCACGACGCGCTCGATCTCCGGACGTCGCGATTCGAGGAACGGCGGAAGGATCAGCGCCTCGCCGAGGTGTGCGGGATCCTCGTCCACGGCGAAGCCCGGACCGTCGGTCGCCATCTCGAACAGCACGCCGCCCGGCTCGAGGAAGTAGACCGACTTGAACCAGAAGCGATCGATGACCGGCGTGGGATGGCGGCCGTTCGCCTCCACCCGCTGGCGCATGGCGACCTGATGCTCGTCGTCGTCGACGCGCCAGGCCAGGTGATGAACGGCGCCGACACCCCACGCGCCACGCCGCTCGCCTGGCGTTTCGCGCACGTCGATGACGCCGTGAGCCTGCGTGAAACCAAATCGCACCCATCCGTCATCGGCGGCCACGCGCTCGAATCCCATCACGTCGGTCAGGAACTGCTCGGTGGGCGCTGCGTCGCGCTCCCACACGCGCGCGCCGTGCAGGCCACGGATCTGACGCTCGGCCGGCACCGGGCTGGCGTCCCATGGAGTGGACCACGGGCGATCGTCTGCGCCAGCTTCGACCAGCGCGACCTCGAGACCGTGCGGATCGACGAGCGGCAGCACACGCTGGCCGAACCTCGTCTCGGCCGCCGAGTACGTCACGCCGTAGCGATCGAGCCGGCCGGCCCAGTACTCGAGGCTGCCGAATGGCACTTCGAGCCCGACTTCCGCCGTGAGCCCGTGACCTCGACGCGGCGGTGCGTCGTGGGCCCACGGAAAGAACGTCAGGTCCGTGCCGGGCGCCCCTTCGGCATCGGCATAGAAGAGATGCAGCGTGCCCGGATCGTCCTGGTTGACGCTCTTCTTCACCAGCCGCATGCCGAGCACACCGGCATAGAAGTCGAGGTTCTCCTGCGCAGGACCGGCGATGGCGGTGATGTGGTGGAGTCCGTTGACGCCGCGATGGGTGGCCATGCCCCGATTGTAGTCGGGCCGGATCGGCGGCGACGGCCTCGGCTCTCTCGATGCGGAGAGAACCCGGCTCGCCATCCGCGTTGGCGCGTCAGGCTGCTTGCGCCCGAATCGTGACAGCCGCGGCCTCGACAGCGCGTCTCAGGTCGTCGGGCGAAAGCTTGTCGCCGGCGAACGCTTGCCATCGTGACACGGGGATCGAGGTGGGGTCGTGCAGCGCGCGATCGAGTTGCGCCAGCACCGAATGCGGCGACCGGTGCGAGGCCCACAACGCGCGCAGCCGCTCCTGCGCCGGCGCCTGCGCGACTATCTGCTCGAGTCGTTCGACCACGTCATCGACCTGGTCGATCGAGCCACCGTGCAGGATGCCGTCGCCCGTCGCGTTCCACACGCGCTGGGTCGTCAGCTCCCGTGCACGCGCGACGATCCAGTCGCGGAACTGCACGTAGGGCGGCGCCGTCAGGATCGGCCGGCCGTGCACGTCGGTCTCAGTGCGCGCCGGCCGTGTCGCGAGATAGCTCTTGAAGCGTTCTGCGCGGGCGCGATCGTCCGGGTAGTCGCGCCAGTCGGGCTCGTACGTCGTGTTGCGGCAGTACTGCAGGCCGCGCGAGTAGGCGAGATCCGCGCCGGCGAACACGATGGGATCACAGCCCATCCGGCACGCCAGATCGAACGCCGTGGTCAACACCGAACCCCACGCGCGCAGGCTGCCACGCGTCAGGCCCGACTCGCGCAGCCACGGCCACGGCTCGTGATCGCTCACGCAGAATGTGAACGTGCGCCCGACGAACGGCATGAACACGCTCGGATCGAGACTGCCTTCGGCCACGAGCCACACACCGCTCACATCCGGGAGGTGCTGGAGATGGCGGGCGTTCAGCTCGCTCGGATCGACGCCGATGACGAGGTGCGGGCGAATGCCGGCGGCGACGAGCGGGCGAAGCGCCGTGTCGACGGCCACGACGATCGCGCGATGCTGGAGCCGTTCCAGCGCGCGGAGATTCAGGTCGAGCGACGGTCCGGCGCCTACCACGAACGCCGGCGTGCCGGCGAAGGCGCCCGCGAGCGCCCCCGCGTCGCCCTCCGAGACGATGGACGGCAGGTTGGCGAGCGTGTTGGTCAGGTACCTTCCGGCGAACTGACGGCGTGCGGCGGCGTTCGCCTGCACGCCAGCGACGAGCTCGCGAAGCAGCGTTCTGGCGCGCGCGGCCTCGACGGGAAAATGTCGATCGACGAGCGGCGTGATGATCGTCGGCGGCATCGCGTCGGACGGGAAAGCGCGCCACGCGTCGGCGATGCCCTGGTAGTCGGGTCCGACGAGCAGCGTGAGCCGTCCCGACGAGAGCCACGCCGCGCAGTCGCGCCGCATCAGCAACAGCCGGGTCAGCGCCGGCACCGGCTCGATGGCCAGGATCTTCGTCGACTCGTTGCCGGCGGCCTCGAGCGCGTCGAGCACGAAACCGGCACCCAGACCGACGATGACGATGAGCGGCGGCGGACCGGCCGTCAAGAGCGTGCGCACGAGAGCGTGCGCCGCGCCGACCGGATCGCCGGATGGGTGCATCGGCACCCACGCGCCGTCCGGCATCGACACCATCAGCTCGTACGCCGGCGGATCGGCCCTCAGCGTCGGGCCAGTCGTGACGCACAAAGCTGCCCGCGTCGCGGCGGGCAAATGAACGAGGTTGGCGGCGTACGCACGTCCGGCGATGTCGTGCACGGGCAGAGTGCTCGCAAGACCGATGCCCGCGCGCCGGAACGCTATCGTGTGCCGTGGTGGGAAGAAGCCGAGCGCGACGCCAGGCTCGGAGCGGACAGGTGACGGCCGGCCGACAGCCGTGACGTGCGGCCCGGCCACCGGCGGGCCGAGCCGCACGTCCACGCGATCAGTAGTGTTCGACGACGAGCGTGTACTTGAGTGGCTCGGTTACAGTGGGCGCGTCGGGATTGTCGAAGACCTGGATGCAGTAAGTCCCAGGACCGAACGGCTGCGTGTTGGTAGGCAGCTTCTGGCTGATCGGCGCCGTCGGATTGGTCACGCCGGCCACGCGCGTGCACACGCCGACGCTGTACGTGCCGAATCCCACGCCGAGCGTGATCGACACCGGATTGCCGCTCGAGGCGCTGGTCAGGCTCGAGATCGTGAAGTTCGCGTCCGTATACGCGTAGCTGTAGTTGACGTTGAACGCATGGGACGAGACGCTGCCCGGGTTGATCGTGCCGGAGAACGTGTCGGTCGTGAGGATCGGACTGGGAGCCGTGGAGTCGTTCTTGTTACAGGCGGCGGCAACAGCCGTCACGCTGCACACCAGACCGACCAGGAAGAGCTGAGTCTTGCGACGCGCCATAGAGACTTCCCCCTCCAGAGGGGTCTTCGGGACTGACGGCAGGCAGGCCGGTCAGGGAGGATTATGACAGGTTCGGCCAGTGGACGCCGTGACGTCCCGGTGACAACTTCGACAGGTACGACAGGTACGACGGGTCCAAGGAACCGGATTCTTGTCATCTTTGCTCAAGAGCCGTGTCGAATCGCGGACTGACTTCGGCGGGGACGACAGGTACGAGACGATAGGTCGTTCAGGAGATCAAGACCAGCTTGATCCCCGCCGTCCGCACTCAGTTCACTATGATGATCGCCGACGCTGCATCCTGCGGAGGATGCCCGGAGGGTGGCACGGAGTGAACGGCATGGCTGGCAAGACCACGAGCAAGGCCCGGACGAAGGACACGGCTGCGAAGAAGACGACGAGGAAGCCGAAGCTCCTCGCCGGGGGCAATCCTCAAATCGCGAAGGCCGATGGCGAGGTGCCCGTGCAGACCTACATCGCGGCCATGCCCGGCTGGAAACGCGACGTCGGGCGCCGCCTCGACGCGCTCATCGCGCGAAGCGTTCCCGGCGTGCGCAAGGCGGTCAGATGGAACTCGCCGTTCTACGGCGTCGAGGACCAAGGCTGGTTCCTCAACTTCCACTGCTTCACCCACTACGTCAAAGTCGCGTTCTTCCGAGGCGCGTCGCTCCGCCCCGTCCCGCCGGGCGCATCCAAGCACGAGGACGTGCGCTACGTCGACATCCGCGAGCACGACGAGCTCGACGAGGCGCAGATGATGTCGTGGATCCGACAGGCCGCCGCGCTGCCCGGCTGGGTGCCGTAGCAGGGTGAAGTGGATGTCCAGCGCCGGCTCCTGGCTGCCCCCTCATCGGCTCCGGATCGGCCAAGTCGATTCTGCGAACCCGGCTGGGCGTCCTCCACACCCGTGCCGACCGCGAATCGTCTGACTGCGCGCCATGTCGCACGGCGTCACCCTGATCGACGGACCATCTGGTCGTGCGATCGCGCCATCGGCCACGAGCGAGCCGGTCTGTAACCGCTCACCGGAATCTCACGGAACGCTCATGTCCGGGTGAAGACATCCGTTGGTCTGCAGGGGATGCTCCATCCGCCGGCTCGAAGAGCACGGCCCGACGCACCGATTCGTGCGGATGAAGGAGCGGAGCACATGAAGGGGCGGCCGACCGTGATCTCGTGGCTCGACTGGAAGTTGGGCGTGCGGATGCTGCTGAAGTACCCCGCGCTCACGATTATCGGCGGCCTCTCGCTTGCGGCAGCCATCGCCATCGGGGCGGTCGGCATCGAGCTCGCCGACGAGCTGCTGTACAAGCGGCTGCCGTTTCCTGACGGCGGTCGCATCGTGCGCTTGGAGACCCAGGACACCGCAGCGTCACGCGTCGAGCCGCGTGTGCTTCACGACTTCGCGATCTGGCGGCAGTCGCTGAAGGCGGTCGTGGATCTTGGCGCCGCTCGCGTCGGCGAGCGCAACGTGCTCACGGGTGAAGGCCGTGTCGAATCGCTGCGCGTGGCGGAGATCACGGCGTCGGCGTTTCCACTGACCCGCGTGCCGGCGCTGCTCGGCAGGCCGTTGCAGGCCGAGGACGAAGTGCCGGGCGCGGAACCGGTCGTGGTCCTCGGTCACGACGTGTGGCAGACACAGTTTCAGCACGACCCGGCGATCGTCGGTCGCGTCGTGACCGTGGGCCGCACGCCTCGGACCGTGGTGGGCGTGATGCCGCCGCGCTTCGGCTTCCCGCACAACGAACAGGCCTGGGTGCCATTGCCCGTCCACGACGCGCCGCCGCGCGAAGGGCCGGGCGTGCAGGTGTTCGGCCGCCTCGCCGATGGCGCGAGCTGGCAAGACGCCGCGGCCGAGCTCGACGTCGCCTCGGCTCGCCTGGCGGTCGACCAGCCAGCCACGCACGCCCGGTTGCGGACGCGCGTTCGCGCGTTCGCCGGACGCACGCCGGGCGATTCGCTGCGGCTGGAAGACGTTGCGGTCCATGCCATCGTCCTGTTGCTCTTGGGGGCGGTCTCGGCGAATGTCGCGACGCTGATCTTCGCGCGCGCGGCACTGCGCGAGTCCGAAATGGTCGTGCGCCACGCGCTGGGCGCGAGCCGGATCCGCGTGGTCGCGCAGATCGTCACCGAAGGGCTCGTGCTGTCGCTCGCCGCTGCCGTGCTTGGGCTGGTCGTCGCCCAAACGACCGTGCGCCATGCCTGGGATCGGGCGAGTCTGATCACAGGGACCGACCTGCCGTTCTGGGTGGATCTGACGCTCGAACCCGTCACCGTCGCGTATGCGCTGTGGCTCGCGCTCGTTGCCGCGGCGCTGATCGGCTTGCTGCCCGCGCTGAAAGCGACGCGCGCATCGCTCCAGCGAGGATTGCGGGAAACCACGAGCACCGGCGGAACCCTGAAGTTCGGCGGCATCTGGTCGTTCATCGTCGGCTCACAGGTGGCCTGCACGCTCTTGTTCGTGCCCGCCGCAGTGGGGATCTTCACCAGCTCGCTGCCCGACCAGACGAGGTGGGCAGCGTTTCCGACCGAGCACTACCTGACCTTCCGTCTCACCGTGGATGACGAAGCGCTGGCTGGCGCGCAGGGCGTACCCGACGATGGGGTGATCGACGCGCGGCGAGAGCGCGCCTACGAAGAGCTCGCGCGCCGATTGGCTGAAGAGCCTGGTGTGATGCACGTGACGTACGCCGATCGCCTGCCGACGATGTCTCCAGAGTGGATGACGCTTGAACTGGAGCAGGACGGTGCGCCTCCCGCTCGCCTGGTCGGCAGCTTCGAGGGCGGATTCGCCATGGCGGCTGTCGGCGCCGGCTATCACGAGGCCTTCGGCGCCCGGGTCGTGGCCGGCCGCGGCTTGCAGGCCGGCGATGCCGCGGCGGCGAACCGGCCCGTCGTGGTCAACGAGGCGTTTGCGCGCGTGGTGGGCAAGAGTCCGCTGGGCGCGCGCGTGCGAAGGGCTCGGGCGGGCAACGAGCGAGAGGCAGGCCCGTGGCAGGAGATCGTCGGCGTGACGAGCGATATCCAGGGGATGTTCCCCGCCGACTGGAATGGTGCGGCCTACGTCTATCGCGCAGCCTCCGCGGCGGATGTCGACCCTGTTGTCGTCGCCGTGAGCGTCGCAGGGGACGCGGCGCCCCTTGCGCCGCGCGTCGCGACCCTTGCGCCGCAGATCGATCCAGGTGTGCACCTCCGCGATGTCGTCACCCTCGACGACATCGTCGCAGGAGAACGACGGCGGATGGCGGGCGGCGCCGTCGTGTTCGGCAGCGTTCTGCTCGTGGCGGTGGTCTTCGCGGCGGCTGGTCTGTACGCGCTCATGGCCGTCGCCGTGACGCGCCGCACGCGCGAGATTGGAATCCGCATCGCGCTCGGCGCCAGTTCGCGGCACGTGCTCGGCAGCATCTTCGCCCGTGCCGGCCGCCAACTCGGTGGTGGCATCATCGCCGGCAACGGGCTCATCCTGTTCATCGCGTGGCGCGCCGATAGCTTGACCACGGCACTCCTCGTCTCGTCGGTGATTGCGTCCCTCGTCATGGCTGCCGTGGGCGTGCTCGCATGCGCCGCCCCGGCGCGACGGGCGCTGCGTATTCAGCCGACCGAGGCGCTGCGGCAGGGTTGACGTGGGGCGCCCTTCTTCACGACCTCATGATCTCGATCTCGACGGCGAGCCCACCTGGCCACGCCAGCGTTATCGCAGATCATGTGAACGGCCACGCCATCGACCATCCGCGGCGACACTCCGCCAACGAGTTGCTCGTCAACAATGCAGAAGAACGACGCTGGCGGACCGGACGTGACCGTCGGCGACGTACGACAAGGCGGCGCGGTTGCGCCGGGAGAGTGAAGCTGTGCGGCCTATCCCGGTGGCGACCGCTGTCCTTCTCGCAGTCAACTCGGGGTTCTGAGGTTCTCCTGGCCGCAGGCGTTCCGCTCGGACACGCTGCTCGGGTGGTCAAGCGCCGAAGCTGCCCAAGTGGAAACTCCGATGGGCCAGCGTGGCAGCCGCGATCGTGCTCATCGTGGCAGGATGGATCGTCCTGGCCGTGACGGTCTGCTCGCTTCGGCCTCGAACCGATGTCGGTGTGCGTCTCCACCTGGATGTGCCGAGCTCTTCGCGCTCAACACAACAGGCGTGTGTCGCCACCCAATAGCAAACCGTCCACGACGACGTGCCGCTCCATGACACGATGGCATTTCACCGCGCTTGCGGCCGCTGTGGCGGTCGGCGTGTCCTTTCGCTACCGACGGGATCTGAACGCGGCGCGCGCGCGCCAGGCCGCGGTGAAGCGCTCGCGCGTCTCGACGCGATGGGGTGCCGTTGAGTACGCCGAGCGAGGCGACGGCGACCCTGTGCTCGTGCTGCACGGGATCTTTCACAACTGCGTCGGAGGACTCCTTTCCGTCCGAGATCTGTTTCCCGGCCGCCGGATCGTTGCTCCCTCTCGATTCGGCTATCTCGGCTCGGCGATGCCGCCGAATGCGACGCCCGCTGCCCAGGCCGACGCGCTCGCGGCACTGCTCGACGTGCTCGAGATCGATCGGATCGACGTCGTCGGTCTCTCAGCCGGTGCCACGCCGGCACTGCAATTGGCCCTGCGACACCCGGAAAAGGTGAAGCACCTCGTCGTGCTGGTGGGCAATCTGCCCGGAAGTCCCACCGCCGTCGTCCAACCGTCCTGGGCGAAGTTGTTCAACAGGCAGTTTCCTCTGTGGGCGCTACGAACGCTTGCGCCGTCAACGATGGCCCGCCTCGCAGGTGTCCCGAAGGGGTTCGCCATGACCGCCGAGCATGCCCGGCTCGTCTCCGAGTTCATCGACAGTCTCTTTCCCGTGACACCGGACGGTCCGATCTTCGACGCCTACGTATCCAACGCCGACGTCAACAACTACGACCTGGAAGCGATCGGCGTCCCTACGCTGATTGCGCACACCAAAGACGATCCGCTCGCCTCTCACGACGCCAGTCGGCGCGCAGCCGAGCGTATCCCGGGCGCGCGGTTCCTCTCCCTCGAATCCGGCGGCCACCTCATGCTCGGCCAAACGACAATCCTTCGCGCCGAGCTCGCGGGTTTCCTCGACGGGAGCCCCCCACGTGCCGAGCCATCTTCGTCGGAGCGGCAAGGCCGCCGTCACAATTGACGGCGCGGAAGATGGCGGTTCGACATCCGCGTCCCGTCCAGCCGGCTCAGGAGCGATCGGCCATGAAACAGAAGGTCGTCGTCAACGACAAGATGCAGCAGTGCCACGTGTACTACCGGACAGAACCGGTGGGGCGTCGCTTCGCTCCTGGATTCACACCGGAGCTCACGCCGAAGCAGATGCTCGCGTTGGGTGTGTTCGGTGGCAGGTACATGACCGATTGTCGGAACGAGTTTCCCGCGAGCTGGTTTGCGCGCGCGAAGCTCTGCGCCTGGAGGCACGACCCACGTCTCAACTACTTCGGCGTCAACGCCTCACAGTCGCTGGCCGAGTGGCGGCGCAAGGGCTGGATCAACCCGCAGGATCCGCGCGGATGGTTCCAGTGGTACTGCCGCTATTACACGGGGCGCAGGACGCGCGACGATGCAAGACAGATACGGCGGTGGCGAGCCGTCGCGCGGCACGTCGCAGCCATTCGGAAGCACTGCGACGAGGGCGACCTCGACTGCCGGCGGAAGCAGCGGCAGGCCGTACTGCACTGGGCGTATGACAGCCGCCTCATCTGACGTCGTGGCGATATCAAGCGGCAACTGGAGCGCATCGACGGCTCGCGTGTCGATGCGCCGCGGCCGTCGTGCGGGGCGGTCCTGACCGGTCGAGAGGCGCGCGGGTCCTGGCGACCGCTGCCGCGAGCGTCTCCGGATCGCTTGCGGGCTCGGCGCCGAGAGTGACGGCAGGCTCGCTTGCGCGGCGTTCGTCACGCAACCGCTGCTCGCAGCTCGCTCTTCGGACGTCGGCATGTTCACGACGTCCTGTCGGCTACACTTCGATCACGGACCTGCCCTTCGGCGAAGAGCCATCGCAACCATGAGCATGAACAACGGTGCTGTGACCGCCCACGGGAAGCCGCGGAACAGCAACCTGCCTGAAAACACCGGATAGAAATACACGACTGCAATGAGAGGGGTCACGCTCGCGTGGGCGATCAACGCCCACCTGACACGGCGTTCGAAGCCATCGGCGCTGAACGCGGGAACAGCCAGCAGGGTTGCCACGCCCATCGCGATGTAGCCGACGGCGTCATAGTTCCAGAAGAGCGAATGAGGGCTCTGATCGAGCAGTCGAACGGCATCAGCTGTTCCCCTCACCTTGGCCGGGACCACCGTTGCGAGCTGGACGACGTAGTTCGCCGTGACGAACACCACGTAGACGATCGTGAACATCAGCGCGGCGTGGGCCCAGAAGCGTCTCGCGGGCAGTGTGAGATGGTAGAGTGCGACCATCTCGAGAGTGAACGGCACGACGATGCAAAGGGATGTGCCGTAAATCAGGATCTCGTCGATGGGAAACCACAGTACGCCCGCCACCTGGAGGATCTGAACGACGTCGTAGGCGAATGCGGCGATGGTAGCGGCTACGCCGCAGCGGTATCCGATCTCGCTCACGCGCAACACAGTCTCCTCCTGCGGTTCGATCTTCGTGCAGAGCGACGTTGCCAGCCGCTGCACCGGTTACCCGGCAGTATCCTACGCTCCCCGCTCTCCGGTTCTGCGCATCGGAAGACACGCGCCTGCGCCGTTCGGTCTCACGGGGTATTTCGGACGGCGCATTTCCTTGACGGGAGTCGAGGCGGGTACTCCCGTATGGGACCGCACCTGCCTCTCGCGCGCGAACGTCCGCAAATGATCTCAAGAGATTTTCGAGGTCTGACACAGTTTCCGCACCGACTGCTGCATGCCGTCCGTAAACTGCTGGATTCAGGTGATGTCGGAGAGACATGAATTCGCTGACGGCGTGCGATAATTCGACGTCAGACTGCTCGCAAATCGTTGACTCTAAGTGGAGAGATGTCCGAGTGGTTGAAGGAGCACGCTTGGAAATCCACCTGGCCGTACGCGACGGCGTGCTCTCGATTGCGATAACCGTGACGGATTCAGACGCTTAGCGGAAATCGGGTCACGAGCATCGATCCCCGTAAACCACTGTACTTCTCGCGAAATCGATCGGGTCACGTCACGGTTGCGTCACGATTCTCGTGGCGTGAAGGCGGACGCGTTTCAGGCAGGCGCGTCGTCGCGATCGAGCATTTCCTGGGGCTCAACGGCCCGCTGACGTTACAGTTCACGTCACAGTCGTCGCGCGCGATGTTCACGCACTTGGCCATGTTCACGATGTCGTGAACATGTGAACGTCGAGGTTCTCTCCTCTGCGCGCTTCCCCATGTCCCTCACGGCTTCCGGTGCTCAGAGCAATCCGCGAGCAGGGCTGAAGTTGAGCTTGTAGCTCGCTCCTGTAGCTGGAAACCGAACGCGGCGAGCACGGTAGATGGCTGCGATGCCGCGACCGGCGATCGCAGAGTGATCCAGCTGGGCTTTTCGCAGCTCACGAAGCTGGAGCAGCGTGCGCGCCATGTCGGGCGAGGCGGCGAAGGCCCAGAGCGGCCAGGTGAACACTCGTTCCTCCTCTATCTCCGCCCATCCCGTTGTCCCGAGCCCACGGCGCGTCGGGGCGCACGAAAACAGTGCCAGAGATCGATAGGTGAGCAGATTGGCCATCCAGACAGTCAGCGCCCCCTCGTCGGCAGGTTTGGTGTCAGTGAGCGCGTACCGCTTGTCCTCACCTGGATCCCAGCGCATCGACAGCTTCTCATCGCGGTACGTCCACGGCTCGAACAGCACCTGCGCGACGCGCTCCGTCGTCACTTTCGTGAGGAGCTTGCGAATGGTGTCAAGAAAGTTCTGATTGCCCGAGCCGCGAATGAAACAGAACGGCGTGGCTTCGATCTTCTGTACTTGGGAGTCGCTCTTCCCATCCTCGAGGCACGCATCGCTGCCGAACGCGGCGAGATGTCGAATCGCCTCCCGCGACGGGCTGTCGGTCACATCGGTAAACTCCTTCGCGTGGTCGCGATACTCCTCAGCCGTGCAATCGATGCGCGCGCCGAGTGCGAGCTCTGGACGCTGGACCGCGTCCTTCAGGGCTACGAGCCACTCGCGGCGCCTGACCTCAGCGACATCCTGCAGCGGCCGAACGCGCTCCTCGATGGCCTTCCTGCGATCCTCTCCCTTGAGCTTCTCCTTCTTGATCTTGTCCATCTCCTTCTTCACAGCGGTCCTCGCTCCAGCGTAGCCCCCGTCGGCGGACTTGCGCTTTTCTTCGGCGTCTGGGGGGATCTCCTTGCCGCGAAGGCTCTTGGCGACCAGTTCCGAGATCGCCGACTTCTCAAACGTCATCAGACCATCGAGCACTGGCGTCCACGTGCGCGACCGGACCCAGCGCAGGCACGCGGCGGCTTCGCCCTCTTCGCGCACGACGACGAGCGCTCCGAGCGCGGCGAGGAATCCCAGAGGACTTGTGCCATCGATGCCAATCAACTCGATCGAGTGTCGCGTCGAGTTCGTCACGCTCACGGCTGAAGCCCCTTCTTGTCTGAGTTGTTGTTCTCGCGGAGCCCGCTTGCGTACCAATCGCCGAGACGCAGGATGGCTTCCAGGTAGGCGAGGCCCCACCAACCATAGCGCCGCGTGAGTCGCCAGAACCGGTCCGCCAGACCCGAATGCACTCGATGGGCGACCCACTCCCGCCTCTTCTCGCAGGAGAGAGAGAACTCGCGGTCGCCGAGCATTCCTCGAACCGGTGGTGGTTCCGGATCTTCGCAGATGGGCGCGAGCGGCCGAGCGTGTCCGTGATGGCTGGCGATCAGGTGAAGAAACAAGTCCTCCAAGCTTTGGCCGGTGAGAGGATTCGGATGCACGGTGGCGAGCTGGGTCGAGAGCATCTCGTGGCGAAAGCTCTCCGGCAGTCCACTCGCTTCGCGCAACGCACGGCGCTGTGCTGGAGACACCGGGATCGAAGCCGACTTTGCCAGCGGCTTCGTCGCCGCGAGCGCCGCCAGTTCGTCGCCCTGGTGGAGCAGGATCTGGAAGCGTTCGTCGAGCTTGCCGACGTCGTGGAGGTAGGCCGCTTCGGTCGTGACCTGGTGCAGACTCTCAGGCAGACAGAGCGCCACGAGTTTCTCGACAGTCTGTCGTACCAGCCTGGAGTGCTCGTCGAGCGACTGCTCCCTACCGGTTACGCAGGTGAGATCATCATCATCGGCGAACAGGTCGGGCTCCTCGGTGGTGACCTTCGCAGATCGCGCACGCAAGACCACGCCCCCCGCAGGATGGCGCTCCACGCGCCCTGCGCGAACCCTTCGCAGCAGATCGACCCACCAGTCGGGCGGTCTCTCTTGCTCCTCTTGCGTCTCTTCCATCGGCGCGTGGGTGAGGATCTCATCGATGGCATCCTGCAGTGCCTCGCGCTCGATCGTGGGCGCCTCCACGAGATCGATGAGCCGACGAAGCGGCTCACATGTGAGCCAGCGGGAAGTCACCGCGCGATTCAGCCGGACGGCGGCGGGACGGCCTGCGGCTTCCATCACCCGCTCCCACAGGTCCGCTTGTTCCCTTCCCAAAGCGTGGATGACGCTTGGTCGAGCGAGTCCCGCCATGCCGTACGCGGCAGGAACGACCACGACGTCTCCCGGCGCGATGTCTTCCGCAGCTCGCACCACTTTCGAGCGACGTCCGCGCCAGAGAAGACATCTGCGGAAGGCACCGCTACTGGCATCTCCGGAATCAGGCGTGCCTTCGATGTCCGCTCCGGCATCCTGCATGCCCGCCTTGCCGAGCCATGACCTCACTCGCCACAGCGGCGCCGTCAGCATCTCGCCGCTCAAGGGGCGACACATGGCGACCGTCTCGACCCATGTCCGATCCGGATCATCCTCACCGAGATCGGCCCGCCACACGACCTGCACCTCGGGCGCCCCCCTTCCAATGCCGTGCAGGTACTGCGGCACATCCGGCTCCGGCCACGGCGTCGGCGCGGTCTGGCACAGAAGGTCCAGATGCGCTGGGAGGAGGACAGGCGCATCTTTCGTGGGTGCGAGATACGGTGTGAGATCCTCCACGTCCTCCAAGGTCTTGCGCAGCGCGTCGATGCCGAAGTCGACTTTCGATTCGGTGTCAGCCTTCGTCTTGAGCAGTTTCCACGTAGCGGCGAGTGCGGCTCCGTATATCGGGTCCAGTTCCGATTTCTGCGGATCCGCTTCTCCAGTACGAACGAGCACAATCGCCCGAGACGTGCGCGCGCTGCCCATTCGGTCGAGCCGGCCGAACCTCTGACGGAGCGCGTCCAGGCTCGCCGCTTCGGTTACGAGCGCATCGAAGGAGAAGTCTGCGCCGACCTCCAGACATTGTGTAGTGACCAGAATGATCGGCTTCTCTGGAGCCTTGGGCGAGCTGGCCTTCAGAAACGGCTTCCAGCGCTCGACGATCTGATCCCTCTCATACGGGCGCAGCCGGCCAATCAGCAGCACGACTTGGTAAGTGTCCCCGACCGACTCCTCGAGGAGGTCTGCAACATGGCCCGCCGTTGCGACGCGGTTGACCATCACGGCAATCCGTTGCTTGCCATCGTTGGCGAACTGTTGGGCACGGTCCGCCGCCTCTTGTACGAGAGGATCTGCTTCAACAGACCTCTTCGCCTTCAACTCGACGAGCTCCGCCTGTTTGCTCGCAGTGAGCCGCTGCCGAAGGACGTCATGGTCGAGCGCTTTGTCGCGCTCCGCACCCGGAAAGACCTCGCTCTCGGGAACCTCGGAGGGAGGCGTCGCCGACATCACCACGAAGGCAAACGGAGAAGGTAGCGGCGTCTCGGTCCAATCGCTTCCCCGATACCGTTCGACCGCGCGAAGGGTCTGCAGGAAGGGAACGGAGCAGTGGGCCTCGTCGAGAAGCACCAGGCTGTCATTGGCCGCGAGGCCGGCGAAGATCGGTGCGGTGAGCTGGCTGCGCCCGTAGCCTCGAAAGAGCAGCCGGGAGCCGAGCTGATCGACGGTGGACGTGATGACCGCCGGCTGTGACGGGAGGCGCGCCCAGCCATCGTCGCGAAGGACGCCGCCGCGGAGCCGCGCCACGGCGAGCGGTCGATCAGTGCCCGCGAGTTTACGCAAACGATCCGCAATGACCTTGAGGGGCCCGTCGGTGGCGGCAGCGAGCTTGTCGGCAATCATTCGTGCCCGGTCGAATGCTTCGTCCACGACGATGCGACGATCGACCACGAACCAGAGTCGCCGAGGTGCGAGCCGTTTCTCCAAAGGCTCATCCGCCTGCATCGCAAGTGCAAACAAGGCAATGTCGATGCACGCTGTCTTGCCTGACGCAGTTGGAAGGTCCAGCGCTTGCGGCCATCGGCCGTCAGTGACCCGTTCGGCGAGCATCGTTTGCCATGGGAATGGCGTGAATCCCCACAGGGCGGAAAACACGTCCGTGAACTGCGGAAGCACATTCACGGCGCGATCTCCCCGTCTGACAGCGGACGACAGGCACCGTATCCACGATAGCGGCCGGCGCCAAGGACGATGGGACCGCACACGGCCCGGTCGAACACGAGGATCGCGTGTGCGTGGCGTCGTTGGCTCCCGTCCTTGCGCTGGAGCCTCGGAAAGGCGTGTGCCGGCGGGACGCCCAGATGAGCGGAGACGGAGGTGACGATTACGTCGCGTGGTGCGGGAAGCCCGACCTGCAATGCCGCTTGCGCGATCATCCCGGCGATCTCGCGTTGGTACGACGAGCGATTCTTCTCCTTCGGATGCCGGTCGAAGGCGATGGGGGTGACCGTCGACCAATGCGTTGCACCGCGCGGATGCGCCGTCCAGACATTAGATCGGAGGTTCCAGGGTGGCTGGGTGGCATCGACTCCACTGATGCGCCAAGTTCCGAGACGGCCGAGGAGTAGCCGATCTACGCGAGCCATGGCACGTAGCGCGTGACGCCGGTCTTCGGGGGGCAGCCCGTCAGGCAGGACGAGCCCCATTCCAAGCAGATGGCCGTCCGCGTGTGGATGGCCGACGAAGCCGAGCGGCACGAACGCGAGATGCGGATCCTTGAGAGGTAAGCCTTCGTCGTCGTGGCCAGAGAGCAATCGCCTAACAGGCTCCCGCACGTCGTTGATCTGCGTCAGGATCGCAGCCCGCCAGCGTTGGACGACCTGCGGCGCGCACAACAGATCGAGTTCCCGATAAGGACCCGACTCGCGCTCGATCGAACGCACGATGAGGTGCGGACAGAACACCGTGCCCGGTGCCGTGGCGCTCTCATCGGCGGCGTGCGGGCGCGCGTAGCCTTCGAAGATCCGCAGTTCGGGACGCCGTCTCAGGGACCGGCCCTCAGGGTAGTCCTCTTTCAGTCGCTTCTTCGCCACCGTCTGCGCCTTCTTGTCCGCATCGTCACTGGCTCCCGCAACGAGCTCTCCCCAGCGTTCGATGTCGGTCCGGTTGAAGCACTGCTCAAGGTATTCGAGCGTTCCTGGACCCGCCATACGAAGGTGGATCTCCGCTCGATCGCGTTCGGGAACCCATCTCGGCTCCCCAAGCTCGTCAGGCGAAGCGAGCCACATCTGAACGAGCGAAACGGAGTGGCCGATTCGCGTGACCTTCCGACAGAGCGTGGACAACGCGCTACACGCCGCGTCGGACGGCTGGGCTCCGGGCCACCATAGATAGACGACGTCGTCATCCAGCCAGGCGCGCGCGAACGTGCGCTCATTGCGGACACGCATTATTCCAGGTGCAGATTGAAGTGAAGGGGGTGGTTTCTGCTTCGGCTTGCTCGGATCCTTCGTCCAAATTGCCCTGTCGTTGACCGGAACGAAGTGCGTAACGAGCTCACGGGCGGAGGCTTCACCGGCGCAAATGAGTGGCGCGGACTCCAGTTTCTCGATGAACCCAAGCGCTTCTCGCTCGGAGGGATGCGCTCCGGTCTCGAAATGCGCGGCAGCGAGCGCCATGAAGACGCGACCAGGGTGCGGCGGCCACTCGGGCCGTTCGTGGGAGTCGGGCTCGGAGGCCGCAACGAACCCGTTTAGGTAACGGATACCAAAGGCGAGCATTGCACTTCCCGCCTGTGTCAAGCCTCGTCCTTGGTCGCCTCAAGCTGGCTGCGTCGGACCAGTTCGACCAAGTCGTTCGAAGGCTTCAGCTTGACCGGATCGCTTGGCCAGGGCAGCTTCACTTCAGTTGCAGCTGCGATGGCTTGCTCCAGAAGCGCGACCGCCTGATTGCCGGAGACGGCAAACGACTTCGAGGGCTGGCCGGGCCTGTCGAGCAGCTCCCAGGTCATCGGACCCTCAGGCCAAAGCAGACACCGCGAGCGCAGTCCCATTCCCGACTCGAACGCTAGGGTCGCGGCGGTCAGACCGAGCGCCGCAAGGACCGTGCGCGCAGCGACGTCAACGTCGATGCTCGGCGCGCCGTTGATGGGGAAACGGAGGTGCCGAAGCACGATCAACGAGAGCGTCGTGGTCTGCTCGGCGTACTCCAGCGTCACACCATCGTAGTGGTTGTCATCCGTCTTCTTCTCTCGCTGCTTAGGGAAAGGTACGCTGGAGTGGTTGATCTTCGACGGCTCGGTAGAGCCTGTCTCCCATTCCAGCTTTCCGTTCTTCTCCTGCTCGGCAGCCATCCTCCAAGACTTGTCCGGGTTCTTGACGACTTTCACTGCCGCCCGGATCTCCAGTGGGTCACGCCGAACTCCGCGACGAAGGTCACCAACTTCTACCCCCACGCCGACGACCTCCGACACGATTGCGCGCTCGAACTTCGGCCCGAGGCCGCCCTTGGGGCCTGTGGAGTCCCACAAGCCGAATACGAGCGCGGTGGGTGAAAGCTCGAAGAGAGGCGTGGCATTCGCCAGGCTGACACGGTTCAGCGCCTTGCCAGTTTCGGACTCGCGGAATCGCGTGCCATCGAGTTCGCTATCGCGGAGGATCGCGTCGGCGAGCCGGTGAGGGACCTGCAGACTCGTCACTTTGCCGACGACGTCGATCAACTTCTCGTCGAGGTTCTCACCGTCCTTTGGATCGTGCTCCGAGAAATCGACGACGACGTGCGGCATCGTGAACTTGTTGTCGTCGAGGGCATCCTGGAGCGCCTGCTCCATCCGATTGGCTTGACTCTGAACGCTGTCGAGGAGTACGCACTGCACGGAGCCTTCGCGCCCGGGCACACGCCGCCTGTCGATCGCGTACACGGCCCCGGCAAAGGTGGGAGGGAAGACCTTGTCGCCTTCTCCCCCTGCAGGCTGCAACCGCCGCCGGCACCGGAAGGCGGCCGCCGTCTTTACGGCGTCCGTGAGGGTTCCGAGCGTGAGTTCGGCTGGTGTGGACATGCATGCTCCTCGTCAGGTTGATCGGTGGGCTCCAGATTCCGCCGGCGCACGGAGGAGGTTCTACCACAACCGTGACAGAACGGGTCACACGCTGGACGACTCGCAAAAGCCAGACTTGCTTCGGAAGGAGCGCCGCACGCGCCGACCAAAGCTAGGTGTGAGTGCTAAACACGTTGTTCATCCGGAGCGCTCTGGAAAGAATGGAGTTATCACACTTCGTTCAATTCAGAGGGGAGCCCCGGATGAAGCTTCATCGTAATGCGAAGAGTACGCCCGCGTCGCGTCTGCTGTTGGTGACGCGCGTGGTGTTCGAGGACTGGACCCAGGCGGAGGCGGCCGAGGCGTTCGGCGTCAGTGTGCGGACCGTGGCCAAGTGGGTGCGTCGGTTTCGGCATGGCGGTGTGGCGGCGCTCGAGGACGGTTCGTCGCGGCCAGGGCCCGCGTCGCACCAGACCGCGGAGCTGGCCGTCTGGCTGATTCGCTGGTTGCGCACCCAGCACGGCTTGCCGGCGTGGGCGATCGCGCTGGCGTTGCGGATGCCGCGGTCCACGGTGAGCGCCTGGCTGCGCCGCCTCGGGCTGCAGCGTCCGGTTGTCGCGCCTGCGGTGCCCGTGCAGCGGTACGAGTGGCCCGCGGCGGGCGACCTCCTGCCTGTCGACATCAAGCCGCTCGGGAAGATTGGCTGCGTGGGACATCGCATCCATGGCGATCGCCGCCGGGCGACCCGCGGCATTGGCTGGGAGTATGTGCACGTGGCCGTAGACGATCACAGCCGCATCGCCTACGTCGAGGTGCTGGCCGATCCGCTCGGGCCGACATGTGCGGCGTTTCTCCAACGCGCGGTGGCCTGGTTTGCCGCGCGCGGCATCACGATTCGGCGCGTACTGAGTGACAACGGCAGCGGGTACGTCTCGACGGTGTTTCGGGCGGCCTGTGAGGCGCTGGCGGTGCGCCACAAGCGGACGCGGGCTTACACGCCCCGCACGAATGGCAAGGCCGAACGGTTTATCCAGACGCTGCTGCGCGAGTGGGCGTACGTCGTGCCCTACGCCACGTCGCGGGAACGCCGAGACCGCCTGCGGCGGTATGTGCGCTTCTACCACCGCGAGCGGCCACATGGGGCCTTGGACTATCAGGTCCCGTGGACACGGCTACAGAGCGCTGCGTGATGAACAACGTGCTTGACCACAACAGCTAGACCACCAGTCCCACTCTCCGTCCGGATTGGCCCTCGACATGTAGTACACGCCGTCCAAATCGATGCCCGTCTGACATTCGGTCCAACGAGCGACTCGGCGCGCGAGGAACTGTGTGTCGCCGTCCGAGGTCGCCACCGTGTCGAATGGGATTGCTTCTCGGCCCCGGAGTGCCGCCCACGTCGCCAGGTTTTTGGCGTTCTCGCTCGTGACGCGCACCTTGTAGGGGGCCACAGACTTGTTCTCGTCGTAGCGAGCGAGCTGCCCCGCGACATCATCGCCGATGACAAGAACGTGGAAATGGGCCATCACCTGACCCGCTCAGATCTCCTTCAGTCGCCCCGACGCGTACTTGTGCAATAGGCTGGAGATCAACGTCTGGTACGGAAGTCCCTCCGCCAGGGCCCGCTCCTGGATCGCTTCCAGGTCCTTGCTCGACAGTCGGATGTTCAGCCGTCGGTCCTCGCGGAACGTCGCCTTGGCGTAGCGGGCGTATTTGGTGCGCTCACGCTTGCCCCCGCCGGCCGACTTCCACTCGCCGCGCGTGACCGATTCGAGCAGTCCCTTCTCGTCGGTATCAAGCTTCATCGTCGGACTCCTCGCCGAAGCGCCGCCCCTCAACCAGCGCGCCGCTTGGTGCGTGCAACTCCACCTCTGTTTGGACTGATGCGCAGCGCACGTCCTCCCCGAGCCCAACCCTCCTCGCGCGTTGCTCGGATCAGGTCCTTCGATGTCACGCCCTTGACGGCCCGACCCGTGACATTCGCGAATGGCGACTCGGCAGGCGTCGCGACGGGCGTCACGGCGTACACACGACCATCCTGGCGTCGGATCTGGACTTCTCCTTCTCGGGACGCCTCTTCGAGCACGTCGGCCAGACGCTGTCGTGCTGTCGAGTAGGTGTAGAGCTTCATAGGTCCAACTCCACCAACGAAAGGCCCATCTTCCGCGCATTCCTCTGGATCGGGCCGTCCAGAGTGAGCAACGGGAATCCGGATGCCCGAGCCGCTTCCAGGATGTAGGCGTCGTACGCGTAGATGCGGAGCTCCAGACCGAGATCAACGGCCCTCTTGATGTCGATCGTTAGCTCGCGAATCGTCACCGACTCGAAGTCGGTCATCAGCTGGCGTGCCCGCTCCTCCGTGAGTCGCCGTCTCTTGACGCCGGCCGTGGCCGCGTTCCCAACCTCCCAGCGTAGGGACGCTGGAGCTCCCAGAATTGTGCCCAGCGTCTTCTCGACGACCGCGTCCTTCTCTGGCTCGTCGAGGAGCACAGCCAGGATGGCCGAGGTGTCGATCACGATGTTCGATGCCATGGGCTAACGGCTGGACAATTGTACAATGATCTCCGGCCAGTCAGTGTGCCCAAACCCGTTCCGAAGTGGTCCATCGGCAGCCAACGTCAGCCAGGCAAACAAAAAGGGCCTGAAATCGACGATTTCAGGCCCTTCCGTCCCAAACGACTGAAGCCAACTGGCGGCAGGCTTGATGCTGCTGACCTTACGTCGCGAGCCACTTAGCGTAGGCACGCACGTCGATCATAGGCACGGTGGCGCTGTTCTGGAGGCGGGCGATCAGCTCAAGAAGAAACGCCGTCGCGGCCTTAGCCTTCGGCGTGGCGATGTAGCAACCGGTTGCGTCGCATCCGAACGTGCCATGCGCGGCAATGCAGCCGATGTCGAGACGGCGCTCACCCGACCCGGTCTCGAGTGCCGCCTGGAGGGAATCACCCATCGGGGGCTTCCAGTCGCTCTCGAAGGTCAACAGGCCGCCGAGAATAGGAGGCAGCGGCTTGGGCGGGTACGTGCCGCCGGCATGCGGAATGGGCAGACTTGTCCGGTGCAGGCGACGGACGCTCTGCGCTTTGTGCTGGGCGCTCTCAACGTAGGCCGCGGTTGCGAGTTGCTTCGCCTCGAAGATGGCATAGACGCTCTCGGCGGCAACGATCTTCTGGCCAGCGAAGTCGAAAATGAAGGGCGAGTACTGACGATCGAAGATGACGACGTCGATCTGCTGACTGAACGCGCCGTTGCTATCGACGACGTGAGCACGTTCCGCCTGATAGCGTTTCGGCAGGTAGCGCTGAAAGAGTTCCAGCCACACCTGCTCGCTGGCGTCGCCCTTGGTCGTCGAATGCCCGAAGGAATCGCGGACGGTAGCAAGCCGGCGCTCGATGTCGTCGTGGAGATTGGACAGGATTTTGTTCAGGGACCATTCGATCATGGCGTGCGCCTCATGAGACGTTATCTTCACGAAACGGTGGAGTGGCCGCCATCGCTCTGGCAATTTCGACAGCGCGGGTAGCGCTGACGGGGCCGGTAGGATAGGCATCCAGCACGATCGCCGGCAACAGCCGTTGTGTCAGGTCCGAGAACGTGAAGCCATGTTCCGGCCCTCCGCGCCGCGGGCCTGTTGCGGCCACGAGGGCGTCTAGCTCCTGCCGCCTGAACCCGACGGCGCTGAGAGCATCCGACAGCAGCGTGCGGCGCTGTTCATCGTTCGGTCGTCCGAAGGTCAGCACGTCGGCCGCTCTCCTTCGGACGGCCGGATCTAGCGCTGTCAGCCGGTTCGTGCACATGATCACCGCCGCGGGCACCCTCGCGTTCGCTATCCGGTCGACGCCTCTGATGAACGCGTTGACGCCTGCACGATCCTCGTGGTGCATTTGGGACGATTCGCGCGACTGCGCGAGCGCGTCGGCCTCATCGACCAGCAGGATCACCGCGCCGCGCGCACGGCCTGAGGTAGATTTCAGTCTGGTAGCCTCGGCCACCGTGTAATCGAACGCCGCTGACAACAGCTGCGTCATTTCCCCCACACGGCCTTGACCTCGGGTTGAGAGACTCAATGGCAACAGAGTGATCTCGATCCGCACTTGCCGGGCGACTGAATCGCCAATGGTCTCAGCGAGTTCGGTCTTCCCAGACCCGACGTCTCCGGCTAGCACGACGAGCGGCGGCCTCCGCAACACCGAATCCAGTAGCGCACGGACCTCGTGATGATGGCGGCGAGCCCAGTCCTCCAGACTGCCCGGGTTCACCAGCAACGCCAGGCTCTTCGCAAGTCTGGTCTTCTGCTCGTCGATGCCGACAAGCCTCGCCAGTCGCGCCTGGACATCGACGTCGGGACAGGTGATGCGTCGCTCGAACAGTTCATCGATATGGGGCTTTACGGTCACGACAGACTCCGAACAGACGAACGGTCGAGGGCGCGACCACCAGACGAGTACGTGCGCTCACTGGCAAAATAGCCAACCACACCGGGCTCTGGTGCGCCGCTCCGCTGGAATGGCAACCCCTCCCGGAAGGCCGCTCGCTCGGACTCAGGCAGCCGGTCCCACGCGGCACTGTAGGTCAAATAGCTGTAGAACGTCGCGCCGCTGATGTCGGCCCCAGGGCGCACTCGCCCGGGGTCGTCGTCGGAAGCCGATGCTCCAGCCAGCTCGCGCGCGGTGTATCGCAAGGTCGGCTCGATCCAGTTGTCCTTGCGCCGAAAGCCGTACGTGACAGTGCCCAAGTAGCCGGCCTTGAGGAACTCTGTCGCCTCAGTCTCGTACGCCGCAATCTGAGCGTCCGTCGGCAGGTCATAGAAGCGCTGCATGCGCTTCAGATCAGTGGCCACCTTCGCCGCCATGTGCCGCGCGTGCGTGATGGTGAACGTCGTGCTCTCGCTGAGGGTGTAGCTATAGGACATGAGGGAAGACTCACGCTTGAAAAGAGGAACCGAAGACCTTCTGCCAGTACGCGACCGTCAACTGCTTCGTCGGCGCCGAGAGAGCAGCGTCGATTGCGTCGCCGGCGTCCAGAGCCGCGTCGACGATTGCGTCGCGCTGTGCGCGTGTGTAGAGGCGCGCGACGTTGTTCTTGGCATTCACCGGGTCTACAATTCGAACGTCACCGACCAGCGTGCCAACCGTTGAAGGCGAGTAGTAGTCTGCGAACACGATCTGCTCTCGAAGGCCACTGCGGGCAACGTACGTGAAGAAATGCTGGAGCGCCTCTGGATAGTCCGAGAAGTCGAGCCCGTCGTCGCACAGCTTCGCGAGAATCAGCTCAGTCATGAACGACTTGAACCGGAAGCCCTCCCGCTCCTGCTTCATGCGTTTCGCCCAGAACTTCACCAATCGAGCGACCTGAGCGAAATCTTGCTCTTGGGCCCGCTTTCTGCTCGCGGTGAAGTCCAGGTGAAGCGGGATGTTGGTCATCAGGAACGAGCCGTCGTCCTGGCTGACCAAGTTCCCGTACCACTGGGGGTCGCCGTCGTACAGAATCGGCACAACGTCCACGTCGAGACCGGTGCCCCGGAAGGACACGGTGACGGAGTAGGTCTGGGGCTTCACCTGGTCCGGGCTGAAGTTCGGGAAGGCTGCCCTCAGCCGTGCGGCGAGGTACTCCAGTAAGGCCTGAACGTCCTTCGGCGCATCGGCACCGCTGATGTAGCACGCCACATCGATGTCGTTGAGCGACCGAAGGGCCGTCCCCTTGGCGAGACTCCCCGAGAGCAGCATCTTCTTCAACGTGAAATCCGGATGCTGTTCAAGGTAGCCCTCTAGCTTCTCGCGAAGGCGGCGGGCCTGCGCGCGGTACTCGTTCGCCTTCTCCTTTGGGAGGTTCACCCTATCCTGAGCGAATGCCGCAATCTCACTGTGGTCGACGTGCTGTCGGCCCATTCCTGCCCTCCTCTAACGTCCGGGCTCATCACCAGCGTGGCGTGGCGGCCTGCCGGCACGAGATCCCCCTGTAGGCCATTGCGAACGAGCGAGGCGGATTTTGGGAACCGTTTGCGATAGTGGCGATTCCCTAGGGGAATTGGGTGAACGACCAATCGCGCTACCTCAGCTAGAATTCGGTCCTCCAAATTCTGCCTTGCTCATTCGCACTGAATCTTCATGGCGCCGATCGATCCGTTCGAGAACGTTGATTGGGAGGACATCTACAGGAAACTACTGGTCCAAGCGCTTCGCCTGTCAGTCCTCATGGGGCGGGACACGGTCCTATCAGGCACAGGGTTCTCGGCTGAGGACCTTGTGAGCGACACGATCGTGAAGGTTCTCGGCGGTGACGAGATCCGGTACCGCGCCGAAAAGGGAGAACTTCTCCCGCTCTTGCGCAGAGCGATGATCCGGGACTTCATCGATCTGCGGAGGAAGAGGAGCCATCAGCGGAACGTTCACGTTGATCTCACCGCGGAAGAGGCAGAGAAAGACGCCCGGTTGCGTGACCGTTCGGACGAGGAGCAACGAAAGGCAAACCAATTGCTTCAAGACGTGCGCCGTCTGGTTGAACACGACCAGAAGTTGACCGAGTACGTGGATGCCGTCGAGCTCGGATGCAGCACGCCAGCAGAGATCGCGGATCTGTGTAGAGCCGACGTCAGGGACATCTACGAAAGGCGCAGAAAGTTGAACAGGGTCGTATTGGCTCACTTCATTGGGGAGGCGCAGCGATGAAGAAGAAAGCGCCTGAGCCTGCCGACGCAATGCTCGAGATGTTGGACCGGCTCTTGGGGCCTGTCGAGGAGATGACAGCGGACGAGTTGACATCGGCGATCGCCGAGGGAGGGCTTGACCTCCAAGCAGCCCGGGAGAAACTCTACGCGCGGGTTAGCGGGATGCGCTCGAAAGCCTGGGAGAGAAACGCAGACGTGACGACGGACATCACCAGTCTTCTTTCGCAACTCCGCCCGCCTCATCTGCCGACATCTGACCCCAAGGTCGCCCAGCGGGCTGCGGCCACTTGGGTGCGAGATCTGCTCGAACGGCCGCGATCAGCGTCCGGGCCAGTGGAGTTCGCGGCGGCTCCTCGGAATCTCGATGGTGCGCTGGCAGATGCGGACCAAGAGATCCTCCGTGAACTTGAGGATGAGGTACGACGCATGTCAGAGGACTCTGACTGAAGCCACATGGTTCCAGAGTTCTATGCCCGAGCGCTGCTCGACCGGCTCTCAATCGCCGGTGTCCCGGACGTGCGCCAGATCGCGACCACGCTGAGAGTGCCTGTGCACGAGCGGCCGTTGGAACGATGCGAAGGCATGCTTGTACGTATCAAGGGGACGGCGAAAGCGGCAATCGCCGTCAAGAACTCGATTCGCGAGGACAGCCGAAAACGGTTCACCGTGGCGCACGAACTGGGACACTTGCTACTGCCTGGGCACGACAACTGTGGCGTGTGCACCTCCGGAGTGATCGAGACCTGGGCCGGAGACGTGCGTGAGAAGGAGCGCGAGGCAAATGCGTTCGCCGCGGAGTTGCTGATGCCGGCGGCGGTCCTACTGCGCCACATGGCAGACAAGACGCCGAGCCTTGGGCTCGTGGAAGGAATTGCGGAGGCATTCAAGACGTCACTGACGGCGAGCGGCTATCGCTTCGTTGGCCTCACGTCATATGCCGTGGCACTTGTTTGGAGCGAGGCGGGACGAACGCGATGGGCGAAACGATCTGAGGAATTCAGTAGCTGGTTACGGCTTCGGGAGACGCTGGACGCGCGTACACTCGCCGCGGACCTGTTCCGAGGCGTCGATGTTCCAACGGGAGCGCATGCTGTGCCGGCCGATGCGTGGCTTGAGCGCGCGGAGCCCGACGCTACGCTGGTGGAGGAGTCCCGCTTGTTGCCGAGCTATGGTGCCGTCGTCACGCTGCTCTGGGCTAAGGAGGCCAATGGTGGCCAGGAAGCCGACGAGTTGCTCAAGGAGCTCGACCCGTCGGATTTCAGCGTTCACCGCGAGCGTTGGCCCACACGACGGCGCTGACCGACTCCGTCCTGGCGCCTGCCGATCTGCGTTTTGTTCACCGAGGATGTTGATGGCGGCGGTTGACATCGAGCGAGCCGGCTTATGACTGACCGGCGTCGAGTGCAACATCGGTCGCAGGTTTGTCCTCGACGTCGACCAGCGCCTCCATCGGCCGAGAGATCCAGCGCAACGTGGGTCGTGCCGACGCCGCTCGGCGAGTGCCTCTGCCCAGTAGCGCCGACACGACGGCGCCCAACGGACGGCTTTCCTTCTGCCGGATCGCCTTCATTTGCCGCAGGATCCGAGCGTCAATATCGACCGTGACCGCATGCGCATGATCATGCTCCACCGGCCACGTGCTGAGCGGCGCTATACTGGTCAGGTTTGCCCCGTATCGGCGGCCGACAGCGCCTGAGCCACACTCGAAACGGCGAAGGATCCGGCGGTCTCGGAGCGGGTGAGACGCCCGTAAGTGATCTTCAGAGATTGAGGGACTTATCACAATTTCTATCACAATCGGGGTTTCGGGCTGAGCCACTCGCCCGTAAACCATTGATTCTACAGACACGGAGAGATGTCCGAGTGGTTGAAGGAGCACGCTTGGAAAGCGTGTGTAGGGGAAACTCTACCGTGGGTTCGAATCCCACTCTCTCCGCCAATCCCGTCAGAGCCTCGATCGTCTCCTGGTGCCTCGGGCCTGCGTCTACATGACAGGATTGTGAAGTTACGCGTCATGACTGGCGGCAGGCGCCCGACGCAATGACTCGAGAGGCTCGGCTGGGACCTCGAGACGGCCCCGCCGCGATCGTTGAGACTAGACGAACCGGCCGTCTCCCGCGTCGATCTGAAAGACGTACACCGCCGCGCCGGAGGGATCGCAGCGGTCCGCGACACGCACCGCCCCGATCTTCGCCAACGCCAGTTGAGACCGGAGGTTGCCCGGCGCGACGAGAAACACGACGTGCCGCACGAACCGGAAGGCGTGCCGGAGCATCAGCGCCTTCATCTCGCCGTTGTAGCGGCCGCCCCAGCGAGAACGGGCGAGAAACGTCCAGCCGATCTCGACCTCGTCCGCGTCCGGATCGTAACCGTGGAACCGCGACGACCCAATCACCTGCCCGGTCGCGCGATCGGCGACGAGCAGCGCGCCTCCCGAGGCGATCGCGACGTCGAAGAACCGGCGGAAACCGTCCGGCGTCGACCGCGACTTGTCCGGATGCTGTGCCCACACGAGCGGATCCGACGCGACGGCGAACAACGCGTCGAAGTCCTGTGGCACGAGCGGGCGCAACGCCACGAGCGCGCCGGCCAACGTCGGCTGCAAGTCGAATCCGGATGACGATCGCACTTCATCCTGCATGACGGTCGTCTCACCTTCCCGGCGCCGAAGCCCGACAACCCGGGCGTCGGCCCGCGCGTGTTCGTCGATCTCGCGGACCGCGAGGCGACGTCGCTCCTCGGCTTTCCGTCGATCGCGTCTCGGTGGCGCGCCTCCGACGATCGCGGCGTGCCGCCTCCCGCGCGTCACCAGCCACGAACGGAATTCTAGACGCCTGACGATGTACAGCCCAGCTTGGCCGCCGATCTCGCTTGGATCGTCGCACTTGACGAGCCGGGATATCGATGTGATATCACTCTGATGTCACGGAGGGCATATGGCGCGCGAACGGGAACGTCGTGGGTTGTCGGGTTGGACCGCGGTCGCGCTGTTGCTCGCGGCCGGCATCACTGCCGTCTATGGCCTCGTCGAGGCCGCCGGTCAGGGCTCGCTTCGCGGTGTGCTGCTCGCCACGGCCACGATCGTGATCGACGTCATCGCGTTTCAGGGCCTGACGGTCGTCAACCCCAACGAAGCGCGGGTGCTCACGCTCTTCGGCGTGTACGTCGGCACGATCCGCACGCCAGGCTTCTGGTGGGTCAATCCCTTCACGCGCCGACGCCGCCTGTCGCTTCGCATCCGCAACTTCGAGAGCGGCAAGCTCAAGGTGAACGATCACGACGGCAACCCGATCGAGATCGCCGCCGTCGTCGTCTGGCGCGTCGTCGAGACGTACGAGTCATCGTTCAACGTGGACGACTACGAGCACTTCGTGCACGTGCAGTCCGAGGCCGCCGTCCGGATCCTCGCCACGAGCTACGCGTACGATGCGCACGGCGAAGGCGAGCTGTCGCTGCGATCCTCGGTGGACGAGATCTCGGAGCGGCTGCGGCACGAGATCCAGAACCGGCTGGAGAAGGCCGGCATCGAGGTCATCGAAGCCCGGATCAGCCATCTGGCGTACGCGCCGGAGATCGCAGGCGCCATGCTGCGACGGCAGCAGGCGTCGGCGGTGATCGCCGCGCGGCAGCGCATCGTCGAGGGCGCCGTCGGCATGGTCGAGATGGCGTTGAACGAGATCAGCAGCAAGGGTGTCGTTGAGCTCGACGAGGAACGCAAGGCCACGATGGTGAGCAACCTTCTCGTCGTGCTCTGCAGCGAGCGCGGCGTCGAGCCGGTGGTCAACACGGGCACCCTCTATCAGTAGAACGAAGGCGGTCATGGCGGAGCGCAAGGCCTTTCTGCTCCGGCTGGATCCGGCCGTGTACGACGCGCTGCAGCGCTGGGCGGCCGGCGAGCTGCGCAGCCTGAACGCCCAGATCGAATTCGTGCTCCGGCGCTCGCTCGAAGCGAACGGCCGCCTGCCGGCCTCCGGCGAGGGCGCCGCCGCAGACAGCAAGCCAGGGAAACGTCGATGAAGAGCGGCGCGACGAAGGCACACGGTCATCCGGCCGGGAGCATTCCCGACGAGCTGGGCGGAAGCGTGCCGCGCGACGTCGAGCTCACGAAGCACGGCATCGCCATCGTCGCCGTCGCCGGCGCGCTGGCGGTCGCCGCCCTTGCGGCTGCGGCGCTCCTGTCCGCGCTCCATCGCCGCGGCATCGCCGAACAGGAGCTGCGGTCGCGCGACAGCGTGGTCGCGACCGCGACGGTCACGCGAGTCGTGCCTCGGTCGAACGACAGGCGCCGCGTCGCGGTCTCGTACACGTACTCCGTCGACGGACGCGAGTTCCGTGGCGACGTCGATCGCCGAATGGCGCCCGCGACGCGCCCTCGCCCCGGCGATCACCTGGCCGTCGCCTTCCTGCGATCACGTCCCGATCAGAGCTGGATGCCGGACCGTCCTCCTCGAGATGGCCCACCGCTCCTGCTCGTCCCGTTCGTCAGCCTTCTGCTGGCTGGTCTGGCGTTCGGGATCGCGTTCTCCGTCAGACGCCAGTGGCAGTTGCTCGCGGAAGGCCGTGTCGTGGCCGGAATCGTCACGCCGTCCCGAAGGCTCGGCGTCGGGAGGAAAGGCGCGAGTTGTCTCGAGTACGAGTTCCGGCCGCTCGGCGGCAGCCGCGCGGCGGCCCGGTTCGACGCGTCGAAACGGTCGTTGTCGGCGGGCGAGGCGGTCGTCGTGGTCTATCACCGCGACAACCCACGGTGGAGCTCGCTCTATCCGTTCGAGTTCGTACGTCCGCGGCGCCCTGTCCGCACGCCGCGGGCGTGACGCCACGATCACGGACGACCACGGGCGGCGCAGCTCGCGGCCGTCCGTGCTCGTGCGTCTTCCGCGAGAGCCTCGAGGAGACGGGGAGGAGCTACGCGAAGGAAGTCGAGATGATCGCGCTCGCCCGCCGGATGGATCTGCTGACGACGCCGTACGTGTTCGACGATCAAGACGCCTTCGCGATGCCGCGGGAGGCTGCGGCAGGCATCGGAATGCCACAGCCTCCCGCGGCTTCGGGCTCGTGACGAGCGCGGCGGACTCTCCTGCCGTGCTGTTGGCACTCGCCGCGCGCACGGCGGCCGTGTCGCGCTCGCGTCTTGCCCGTCGGCCTCGGGGCATGGGCTCTCACTCGGCCGGCCCTCTCGAGCCCCGTCCGGTTCCCATCCCGGCACGGCATGCCCTCACGAGGCTCGCACCTCCAGCAACAGGCTTGCGAACCGATGCTGGCGCGATCTGCGCATAGATCGGTGAGAGGTCCACGATGATGCGTTCCTTGTTCTTGGCGGTCGCGTTCGTCACCAGCCCGGCGGCACACCAAGCGGCCGCGCAGACTGCAGCACCCGCCGTCGAGCTCGGAATCGATGCGTCGGCGCTGCTCATCCGCGACCGCGGCGGCCTGGCGCGCGGGCCGCGCCTGGTCGTCAATTTCGACGGCAGAAACGCGCTTCAGGTCACCACCAGCCTGCAGGCGTTGTCCCCGTCCGAACCGCTGACGAAACGGACGACCGATCTCCACCTCGCGGCTTTCAAGCGCGTCGTGCACGCCGAGGGTCCCGTCCGCGCCTTCACCACGCTCGGCGGCGGTTTCGCGCGAACGCTCATCGTCGTCGGCGAGTCCGCGCTGCCGGGGCCACCGCCCGTGACGTTTCCCGCGTCGAGATCGAGCGAGGTGCTGCCGGCGTTCACGGTCGGCGGCGGCGTCGACGTCCGCGTGGGCGCGCACGCGGCCATCGTCCTGGAATCGTCCTTCATCCTCACCGATCGGCTCGCCGGACGGCTGTCGGCTGGCGTGGTCGTGCCGATCGGTGCATACCCGACGCGGCCGCGCGACGTTGCCGCGTCGACGCCGTGGGCTGGGCTCGCCGAGGGCGATCGGGCATGGGTGACGAACGGCCAGGGCCGCGAGATCGCGGGCGAGGTCGTCCTCCGCTCCGCATCGCGCCTCACGCTCCACACGGCGGGTGGCCTGATGTCGTTCGCGCCGGACGAGATCGATGCCATCGACACGACGGATTCCATCCGCAACGGGATCGCGCGCGGCGTGAAGATCGGAGCCCTCGGCGCGCTCGCGCCCTCGGTGCTCGTGACGTATCTCGCGTGCGCGTTCGAAGAGGAGTGCGGCGCCGGTGAGGTGCTCGCGGTCAATGCGCTCTTCGTCGGCATAGGCGCCGGGATCGGCAGTGCGATCGGCGCGCTGGCCGACAGCCTCCGCGACCATCGCGCGCCGCTCTATCGCCGCACCCTCGGCACCGGCATCACGGTGACGCCCCTGCTGCGAAAGCAAGGCGCAGGCGTTGCTGCGGTCGTCCGCTGGTAGGCGGTCTCCTCAGGTACGGCGCCGACCGATCATGGGGCGCCGCAGCAGCCATGTTCGTCCGTGTCGACGCGATCGGATCTGGTGAAGCGCGCTGTGACGGTGCGCACGGACACGCCCCACGCATCATCCGTCTGACGCCAGCGTCCGCCGGATGTCTTCCCGGTGTCCAAGACGTGTGATGACCGACCCTGACGACTCGCCGCCTTCGCCGCTTCAGGTCTTCGCCATCGTTCCGGTCGTGATGATCGTGGCGGTCGTGCTGAGGTGGTTGGATCCGTCGCCACGCGTGCCGGCTGGGACGGTCTTGATCTTCGCCGCCGGAAGCGCGGCGCTCGTGGGCGTGCCGCTGGCGTTCTGGGCGCTGGACACCGGCCGGACGAGGTTCACGGAGGTCGTCCTGGCAGGTGCCATCTCTGGCCTGCTGCCGATCGCGATGGGTCTGCTGAGCGGCGTGCTCGGCCGCTACGTCTGGGGCGGGACGACGGATTACGTCGTGGAATACCTCAGCCGGCGAGCGCCCGTCCCGTTCGCGGGCGCAGTGCCGTGGGCGACCTTCGGCCTCATCGTCTGCGAAGGCGCCCTCGCCGGCGGCCTCAGCGCCGCGATCTACTGGCGTCTCCTGCTCCGGCGCAGGCCTCGCGTCATGCCGGCCTGACGGGGTCCGGCCGGCTTCAGCGAATGATCCTCTGGCGTCTCGTCACTGGGCAGCCGGCAACCGGCTCGCCCACTGCTCGAACGTCATCGGCGTGATGCCGAATTCGCGGATCAGCGCGGGGATGTCGACGTCGTACCCGACCTCGCCGAACCACTGCAGCATGATCGCGAAGTCCTCGCTGTTCTTCTGCACCTCTTCGAGCGGCACCTGCACGAACCCAATCGGCCGTCCGAACACTCTCGTGAACACGCTCGCCACCATCGGCATCGTCACCGCATCGCCGGCGATGTCGAAGGCCCGGTTCCTGACGCGCTCCGACTGCGTGAAGGCGAGCGCGCCGTACTTGCCGATGTCGTCGACGGCGATCATCTGCAGCACGGTCGCGGGCGAGAGCGCGGCGTAGAGCGTGTCGCCGTTGAGGAACCAGGGCGACGTCAGATTCTCCATGAAGAACACCGGCCGGATGATCGTGTAGGAGGGAAACCCGAGCGATCGGATCGTGTCCTCGATCCGCGCCTTGTTGTCGAAGTGCGGGATACCGGTCTGCCGGTGCGCCGATCCGACCGACGCGTACACGTAGTGCTCGACGCCGGCGGCGTGCGCCACCCGCGCAAGCCGATGTCCCTGGGTCTCCTCGCGCTCGACGCCGGCCTCCCACGTGTTCTGCACCGCGTACACGCCCCACGCGCCGGCGATCGCGCGCGTCAGCGACGCTTCGTCGTCGAGGTCGCCCTCGACGATCTCGATGCCGAGATTCTTCAGCGCGCGCGCCTCGTCGCTGTGCGGCCGCCGCGTCATGCCGCGCAGGCGGAATCCGTGGCCCACCAGCGCTCGTGCGGTCGATCCACCCTGCTTGCCCGTCACGCCCGTAATCAGAATCGTCCGATCGCTCATCAGGTACTCCGCCTCCGGAGAGCTTGGTCTCACCGCATTGTACGTTGGCGGCGCCCGCGATCGGCGCGCGCTCGGGCCGCCGCACACGCGACGCGCCGGCTCCGGCAGAGCCTGCTAACCACGGCGTCCCACTTCCGTCCAACTGTGTGCACGGTGGATAGAGTTGCCCGCCACGACCACACCAGAATCGCTGCTGCCGCTGCCCGCCGCGGCCTTTCACATCCTCGTTGCTCTGGCCGAGGACGATCGGCATGGCTACGGCATCATCAAGGACGTCCAGGCGCGCACTGGCGGCGCGCTGAAGCTGGGTCCCGGCACGCTCTACCGCTCCATCGAGCGGATGCTCGGCCAAGGGCTGATTCGCGAGAGCCGCACGCGGCCGGCCGGCGACTTCGACGACGAGCGCCGGCGCTACTACCGGATCACGCCGTTCGGCCGGGCGGTCGCAGCGGCTGAGAGCCGCCGGCTGGCGCAGATGCTCGACCTCGCCCGCTCCAGCGGCCTCGTGCCGCGCAAGGCCTGATGCGGCTCTATCGCCTGCTGCTCCACGCCTACCCCGCGTCGTTCCGCGCCGCGCACGGCGACGAGATGGCGGCGATCGTTCGAGCGCGCCTTCGCGCGGCGCACGGCTTCGCACGCGTGCCGGTCTGGCTCGCCGTCGTCGGCGAGCTGATCGTGAACGCGCCGGCCGTCCATTGGGACCTCCTCAGGCAAGACGTCGGCTACGCAGCTCGCACGCTCTACCGATCGCCCGGGTTCGCATTGACCGTGATCGTGGTGGCGGCACTCGGCATCGGCGCGAACACCGTCGCCTTCTCCGTCGCGGACTTCGTGCTCGTGCGGCCCTTGTCGTTCCCGGAACCCGACCGCCTGGTGCGACTCTGCGAGGGACCACGGCGAGGGGGCGGCTGGGGCTGCAACAACGAGCTGTCGCCGGCCAACTATCGAGACTTCAAGGTCATGAGCTCGTCGTTCGCGGCCATGGGCGCGTTCGGCAACGGCGCCATGAATCTCGTCGGCGCCGGCGAGCCTCGTCGATTGTCGACGTCGCCGGTGACGTCCGAGGTACTGCCGCTGCTCGGCGTAACACCGCTGATGGGCCGCGTCTTCCGCCAGGGAAACGCGGAGGACCGGAATGCCGCGGTGATCAGCTTCGGCCTGTGGCACTCGCAGTTCGCAGGCGCACCGGACGTGCTCGGCCGGAAGATCACGCTCGACGGCGCGCCCTACACGATCATCGGCGTCATGCCGTCTGGCTTCTACTTCCCCAATCGCGACATCCAGCTCTGGACGCCGCTCCCGCTCGAGGGCGACGACTTCGCGGATCGAACCGACAACTACATCGAAGCCATCGGCCGCCTGAAACCGAACGTGACGTTCGATCGAGCGCGAGCGGAATTGACGACGATCGCCGATCGTCTCGCACACGACTACCCGGAGACGAACGCGGACACGGGCATCAGCTTCTTCCGCCTCGCGGACAACATGTCGCCGCGCGCCCGCTTGACGCTCGTCACGTTGAGCGGCGCGAGCGCGTGCCTTCTGCTCCTCACGTGCGCAAATCTCGCCAGCCTCCTGCTCGCGCGCGCCGCCGCGCGCCGGCGAGAGTTGGCCGTCCGTGCGGCGCTCGGCGCGGGCCGGGAACGGCTCGTGCGGCAGCTCATCACGGAAACCGTCGTCCTCACCACCATCGGCGGCGCCGCCGGCGTCCTGATGGCAGCCGCTGCGGTGCCGTGGTTCTCGACGCTCGTGCCGTCCACGCTCCCCATGTCCACACGGCCGACGTTGGACCTCCGCGTGCTGTCCATTGCGGCGGCCTTCACGGCGGCCACGGCGCTCGGATTCGGCGTGTTCCCGGCGATTCGCGCCAGCCGTACGGGATTCGCCGTGCTCCGTGGGGGCACCCGCAGCGGCGACCGCACGCAGCGCGTCCGCGCCGGGCTCGTGACCGTCGAAATCGCCATGTCGATGGTCCTCCTGATTGCCGCGGGACTGCTGATCAGGACGGTCTGGCGTGTGCAGACGATCGATCCTGGGTTCGCGGCCGACCACGTGCTGACCCTCGAGACGGCGCTGCCGCGGCCGAAGTATGCCGGCGCCATCCGGCGCACGGAGTTCTACCAACGCGTCCTGACCTCTGTGCGCGCGCTGCCTGGCGTCGAGAGCGCCGCGTTCACGAGCGGCCTGCCGATGATCGTCACCGGCTTCGTCACCGGCCTCGACGTTCCGGGACGGGATCCGCAGGCTACCCGCAACGAGGCGGTCAGCCATCGGTGGATAACGCCGCGCTACTTCGCCACGATGGGAATTCCGCTGCGGCGTGGACGCGACGTCGAAGACACCGACACGCGGGAGGGTGCGTGGGTCGCGGTGGTCAGTGAGTCGTTCGCCGAACGGTACTGGCCCGGCCAAGACGCGATCGGCAAGACGTTCCGACACCGCGGTGACATCCGCACCGTGGTCGGCGTCGTCGGCAATGTTAGAGTCCGCGGGCTGGAGCGCGCGAGTGAACCTCAGATGTACCTGCCCGCGCAGCAGATCGCGAACGGACAACCCGCCAACTTCGACCCGAAGGATCTGGTCGTGCGCCATGCCGGCGCCGAGCCATCGATCGTCTCCGCGATCCGCCAGATCGTGCACGCGGCCGACCCCGAGCAGCCGGTTTCCGAGATTCGGACGATGGACGACGTGCTCGCGAGCGAGACGGCGGGCCGGCGCGCGCAGCTTCGCGTGTTGGGCGTGCTGGCGGCGGTGGCCATTCTGCTGTCGGGCGTCGGCATCTACGGACTGCTGGCCTACACGGTCGCGCAACGCTCCCGCGAAATCGGCGTCCGTCTCGCGCTGGGCGCCCGTCCCGCACGGGTTGGTCGCATGATCTTCGCGGACGGCCTGCGCCTGGCCGTGCTCGGCATGGCGCTCGGTGTGCCGGCCGCGTACGTGCTCGCGCGCTCCATGAGCGCGCTCCTCTTCGGCATCACGCCCGGCGATCCGGCCACGTTCGCGACAGGGGCCGGCATCGTCATGCTGATCGCGACTGCGGGTTCGCTCGTGCCAGCGCTCAAAGCCACGAAGGTGACGCCGGTCACCGTCTTGAGAGTCGAATGACGAGCGACGCGCCAAGAGGCACGTCGCGTTGTGCGCAGAGTGACGGTTGTTGGCCGTCGCCACTGCAGGTGCAGGACGTGACGGCGCCGTATCGCTTCGAGACGTTGCGACCCTCGAGCATCGGTGACCTCCGAACTGGCGCACGCGCGGACGTCGTGCCGCGGACGCGATGACCGTTGCGTCGGGACGTGTCACTACTCCGTGGACGAGAGTCCAGACGCGCAGACGAGCGCGGCGCGGCTCGTGCCCGCATCCGTCTGCTCACCGAGTTGCCACGAGCGGGCGACGAGCGATCTGACGAGGGCAGTCGGCCCGGCGGCGCGTGCGAACCGCGCAGGCATGCGGGCAAGACGACGCGCGACCTGTACACTGGGATCGGCTCATGGACCTCGTGCTCAAACGCTACGATTTCTACGCAGGCCCGCAGCGTCTGGGCGACATGTTCGCGCTGACGCGCGGCGCGCTCACGCTGCGGTGCGCCGTGTCGACACATCGGCTTGGTTGGGAGCTCCGGCTCACTGCTGGCTCGAACTTCCTCCGATCGAAGGTCTGCACGTCTCACGGCGAGGTCTCGACGGTCGCCGAGGCCTGGAAGAAGGAAGCCCTCGCCCAGGGCTGGACGTAACGGCGGCCGGCCGCCGACCGGTCGGGGAAGAACCGCGAAAACGTGTGCCGTCCTTGCGGCCGGAGCGCGACCGAAGGCACCTGCGGAGCAGACTTCCGGCGCGTTTCGCGCGGCACCTACCGTTGATCCAGGCGACAACGTGGTACTGAAGTTGCGCTCTCTTTCGGCGCGCCCAGCGCTTTCAGGAGCGTATCTATGCAACTGCAGTCGTGGCGGATACTGCGGACCTTCTGGTGTCGCCATTCGGATACGGTGATGACGCCGAAGACCGCCGACATGCCCGCCCACATCGTGTGTCGATCGTGCGGCTGGCGCGAGCCGGTGATCCCTGGCGCGCCGATCGGCACGCGCACCTGGGACTCGAGCCGCGACGAGTACCGATACCTTCGCGAGAAGAAGCGGAGGGCCGCGCTCGACGAACAGAAGCAGGACGTGCTCGCGCGGTCCACCAGCCCGGCCCCAGTGGCGGTCACGCCGCGACGACGCCGGCGGAGCAACGTCATCAGACTCAAACGCCTCGGCTGAACGCCCGGACGGACGCCGGCACGTGCTCCGCCTCGCGCACCCGTCAGTCAGCCAGCCAGCCTCCGGACGCTCATCCCCAGAGACCGCACGAGGAGCCCGTCCGGCCGGCTCCCGAGCGGCACGGCGCGATGCCTGATGCCCTCGAGGAAACCACCGGCCCACGTTTGCCGTAGTTCCTTCCAGGTTCCCTCAGGAGGACACGCACGTGAAGTCACGGGGTCTGGTGGTGCTCGCTCTCTCGCTCGCGATCGGCCTGGCGGCCGGTCCCGGTATCAGCGTTCTTGGCGCGCAAGGCGCGCCGCCCGCGCCCGGCGGCGGCCGTGCTGCCGCGCCGGCTCCCGATCCCAAACGGCCCGCGAAGCTCGACATCGCCGAGGGCACCCGCGCCCGCTATCGTGTTCGAGAGCAGTTGGCCGGCATCAACTTCCCCAGCGATGCCGTCGGCTCGACCGAGTCGGTGACCGGCACGATCGTGATCAATCCCGACGGGTCGGTCGATCGCGCGAAGTCGAAGATCACCGTCGATCTGCGGACGCTCACGAGCGACCAGCAGATGCGCGACGGCTACGTCCAGCGCAACACGCTCGAAACGGAGAAGTTCCCGTTCCTCGAGCTCGTGCCGACGCGCGCCGTTGGCCTGCCGGTGCCGTTCCCTTCAGCGCCGCCGGCCCAGGCCGGGTTCCAGCTCATCGGCGACATGACGCTGCACGGCGTGACGAGCGAAGCGACCTGGAACGTGGTCGCGACGTTCGGCAACGACGCCGTGTCGGGACGCGCCACCACGACGCTGCTCTTCCCGACCTACAAGATCGCCAAGCCGTCGCTCGCGCGGCTGCTCAGCGTCGACGACAAGATCGAGCTGGAAGTCGAGTTCAAGGCGAAGCGGTCAGCGTTGTAGGACCGCTCTGATCGCGGCGATCTCGTCGCCGTTCACCGTGTGCCCCATTCCGGGATAGATCCGCTCGTCCACGGCGGCGCCAAGGCCGCGCAGGACGTCGGCGGTCTCGTGCACGCGCGCGAGCGGAATGTGGACGTCGACGTCGCTGCAACCGAGGAAGACGGGCGTGCCGTCGAGCGATCCCGTGTACGCTCGCGGCGTCCCCGGCGGCCCGATCAGCCCGCCGCTCAGCCCGAAGACGCCGGCGTAGCGCCGCGCGTGGCGTGCCGCGAACTCGAGCGACAAGCACGCGCCCTGCGAAAACCCGATCAGGCCGATCCGCCCGACGCCAACGCCGTCGGCGACCAGGCCGTCGATGGCACCGGAGACGAGACGCAACGCCGAGCCGAGCGCAGGCTCGTTCTGGTCGAGCGGCGCCAGAAACGTGTGCGGATACCACGTGCGGCCCGATGCCTGCGGCGCGAGACATGCGACGTCATCCAGCCGCAGCTCTGCCGCGAGCCGCAGGATGTCGGAGGCCGAGGCCCCGCGGCCGTGCAGGCACAAGAGCGTGACGCGCGCCTCGGCGGGACGCGGCCCGTGATGGAGCCAGACCGCGCCGGCGTGCGGATCGAGCGTCCCCTCGGTCATCGTCTCTCCTCCTGTGAGCCGGCCGGCGATGCGGCACGACCCGGCGTGCGGCGCGTGCGCCTGCGGTCGAACGCGGCGCGCACGAACGCGGTGAACGGCGACCACGACGTGATCGGCAGCGTCAGGACGCGGCCCGCTGCTCGGCCGGCTTCGCGGCGCGGGCGAGGTTGTGCGCGGTGTTCACGAGGGCGATGTGGGAGAACGCCTGCGGGAAGTTGCCCACGAGCCGGCGCATCGTCGTGTCGTACTCCTCGGAGAGCAGGCCCACGTCGTTCGCGAGGCCGACGAGGCGCGTGAACAGCCGCCGCGCGTCGTCGAGGCGCCCGATGACCGCATAGGCGTCGGCGAGCCAGAACGTGCACGCGAGAAATACGCCCTCGCCCGCCGGCAGGCCGTCGGTGCCGCTCGCCGTGTCGTAGCGGCGCAGGAAGCCGTCGGCCACCAGATCCCGTTCGACTGCAGCCACCGTACGGAGCACGCGCGGGTCGCTCGCCGGCAGAAAGCCCGTCGTCGGCAGCAGCAACAGGCTGGCGTCGAGCTCGCGCGATCCGTACGACTGCACGAAGCAGCCGCGCGCCGAGTCGTAGCCTCGCGTGCACACCTCGTCGTGGAGGGCTTGCCGGCGCGCGCGCCAGCGATCGACCGGACCGTCCACGCGCAGCGTCTCGACCGCGCGGACGGCGCGGTCGAACGCGACCCAGGCCATGACCTTGGAGTAGGTGAAGTGCCGTGGCGCTCCGCGCACTTCCCACATCCCGTGATCCGGCTGATCGCAGACCGATTCGAGATGGCAGACGAGCGCGCGCTGGAACGCCCAGTCGTCGCCGCGATGATCGAGCCCGCCGCGGCGGGCCTGGTGGAGCGTGTCCATGACCTCGCCGAACACGTCGAGCTGCAATTGCTCGTGCGCCGCGTTGCCGATCCGGACGGGCTGCGAGCTGCCGTAGCCGGGCAGCCAGGGCAGCTCGAACTCGGCGAGCCGCCGTTCTCCGGCGAGGCCGTACATGATCTGGAGCTGGGACGGCGCGCCGGCGGCGGCGCGGAGGAGCCAATCGGTCCAGGCGCGCGCTTCGTCGTAGTAGCCGGCGTTCATCAGCGCGAGCAGCGTCAGCGTCGCATCGCGCACCCAGCAGAACCGGTAGTCCCAGTTGCGCGTGCCCCCGATGAGCTCCGGAAGCGACGTCGTGGGCGCGGCGACGACGGCGCCGGTCGGCGCGTGCGTCAGCGCTTTGAGCGTGATCAGCGACCGCATCACGATCTCGCGCCACTCGCCCGTCGACTGATTGCGCGCGGCCCACTCGGTCCAGAACGCCTCGGTCGCCTGCAATGCTCCTTCGGGATCGATGTGGCGCGGCGGCGGCCGATGAGACGACCCGTGCGTGAGGACGAACGGCACGGTGCGGCCGGCCAGCACGTCGAACTCGCCGACCGTCGTGAGATCGACGCCGGTGAGCGGCACCGGCGTCCGCAGCAGCACCATGTCGGGCCCGGCAATGGCCCGGAGCGTGCCGTCCGGCAGCCGGTTCACCCACGGCACCTCGCGCCCGTAGCCGAACCGCAGGATCAGCTCGGTCCGGAAGCGGAGGCAGCCGCGATCGCCGCGCACGAGCCGCACGACGTCGGAGCTCGCGCTGCGCGGCGGCATGAAGTCGATGAGCGTCGCGCGCCCGGAAGACGTCTCGAACGTCGTCTCGAGGATTAGGGTGTCGGGTCGATAGCGGCGCGTGATGGTCGCGCCCTCGAGCGGCGCGACGAGCCATCGTCCGTTGGCGGGGGTGCCGAGCAGCGCGGCCAGGCACGCGTCCGAATCGAATCGCGGCCAGCAGAGCCAGTCGATGGAGCCGCCGCGCGACACGAGCGCCGCCGTTTCGCAGTCGCCGATGAGCGCGTAGTCTTCGATCGGAGTCATCGGAGTCGCACGATCGGCTGGGGAGCGCTGGCGGACAACGACCGGACCGGATCAGTATACGCAGCGCCAGCGCAGAGGACGTTTGGAACGACGAGGGCGCTCACCCAGCGGCCAGCGCGCAGAGCGACTCGACGCTGATGTTCCCGCCGCTCACGACCGCGACAACGGGCCCGGCGACCGGCAGGGCCGCGTCGAGCGCACCGCTCAGGACCGCGGCCACCGCCGCGGCGCCGCTCGGTTCGACGACGAGCTTCGCCTGCTCGGCGAGCCAGATCACCGCGCGCACGATCGCCGGATCATCAACCGTGATCACGGCGTCGGCGAACGCGCGCACGTGCTGGAACGTCAAATCGCCGGGACGCACGGGCATCAAGCCGTCCGCGATCGTCTCGACGCGATCGAGCGTCACGGGCGAGCCGGCAGCGAGCGACCGCTTCATGGCGTCCGCGCCCGTCGGCTCGACGCCGACGACCTTCACGTGCGGCGCCGACAGCTTGACGGCCGCCGAGATGCCGGCAGCCAGACCGCCTCCGCCAATCGGCACGAGCACGGCGGCGACGTCCGGCTGCTGCTCCAGGATCTCGATGCCCGCTGTCCCCTGACCGGCGATGATCCATTCGTGATCGAAGGGCGGCACCATCGTCAGCCCCCGCGCCACGGCTTCCGACTCCGCGCGCGTACGGCGCTCCGACGAGGTCGTGCCCGCGAAGATCACCTCGCCACCCAGCCCGCGCACGCCGTTCACCTTGACCGCCGGAGCGGTCGTCGGCATCACGACGACTGCCGGCACGCCGAGGACACGCGCCGCGAATGCGAGCGCCGCTCCATGATTGCCGGACGAGTAGGTGATGACTCCGTGCGCGCGCACGTCGGGCGCAATCTGCGCGAGCATGTTGAATGCGCCGCGGATCTTGAACGCTCCCGACGGCTGCAGGTTCTCGCACTTGAGCGCCAGCGGCCGGCCCGCGTGGACCGACACGTCGAGCAGCGGCGTGACGCGCGCAACGGGCGCGATGCGTTCGCGCGCCGCGCGGATGGCGCCCAGCGTGACGAGAGACACGGGGACATTGTAGAGGACGGCCCTTGACCTCCATTCGCCAGGTCCCTATCCTGTCCAGCACACGACAACTGGGAGGAGGACCGTGGGGGTCCCGAGGGGACGGCGAGCGCGCTGACGATCGCTCGAATGGCGGTCAGGAGCCGGCCGCGAGCGCGGCGCTCGCGTGCGACACGGCCGCCCGGACGCGCCAGCTCGCACACGCCGGGCGGCCCGACGCTCTCGGGGCGTTGCACGATCGGTCGCCGGCCGGGACCCGACATCCGTGCGAGACGGCCAGGCTCGAACATCGGTACCGGGACGACAAGGAGGCTCATGAAACCCGCAACGCGCGCGCTGCTCGATGACAGCCACCCGGGTGTGGATCGCCGATCGTTCTTCCGAACGCTCGGGCTCGGCGCCTCCGCCGCGATGGCGCTGACCGGCGAGGCCGCCGCGGCGGCGCGCGCCGACTTCGTGCAGGCGAACGTGAACCGCGCATCCGAGCCGTCGGCGCTGAAGATCACCGACCTGCGCGTCGCCGTCGTCACCGGCGCGCCCTTCACGGTGCCGATCATCAGGATCGACACCAATCAAGGGCTGGTCGGCTGGGGTGAGGTGCGCGATGGCGGCAACGAGCGCTACGCGCTCATGCTCAAGAGCCGGATCGTCGGCGAGAACCCCTGCAACGTCGACAAGGTGTTCCGGAAGATCAAGCAGTTCGGCGCGCCGGCGCGGCAGGCCGGCGGCGTGTGCGGGATCGAGATGGCGCTGATGGACCTCGCAGGCAAGGCCTGGGGTGTGCCGTGCTGGCAGATGCTCGGCGGCCGCTTCCGCGATCGCGTGCGGCTCTACGCCGACACGACGAGTGAGGCCGATCCGAAGCAACAGGCGGCCCGGCTCAAGGAGCGGATGGACCGCGGCATCACCTTCCTGAAACAGGACTTCGGCATCGGGCTGATGCAGAAGGTGCCCGGCACGCTGTCCTATCCGGCCGGCACGAGCCTCGGCCAGGGTGCCCAGGTGATGCACCCGTTCACCGGCATCGAGATCACCGACAAGGGGCTGGCCTGGCTGTCGGACTGGGTGGGCACGCTCCGCGAGATCATCGGCTGGGAGATCCCGCTGTCCACCGACCACTACGGCCACATCGGCGTCAACAGTTGCATCAAGCTGGCGCGCACGATGGAGAAGTGGAACCTCGCCTGGATGGAGGACATGGTGCCCTGGCAGTTCGGCGATCTCGTCAAGCAGATCAAGGAGTCGACGACGACGCCGATCCTGACGGGCGAGGACATCTACCTGAAAGAGGACTTCGCCAAGCTCATCGACATGGGCGCCGTCGACATGATCCACCCGGATCTCGCGAGCTCCGGCGGCCTCATCGAGACGAAGAAGATCGGCGACTACGCGATGGAGCACGGCGTCGCGATGGCCATGCACTCGGCCGGCACGCCGATCAGCCTGATGGCGAGCGTGCACACAGCCGCTGCCACCGAGAACTTCGTCGCGCTCGAGCACCACTCGCTCGACGTGCCGTGGTGGAATTCGATGGTCACCGTGCTCGGCGGCGGCTCGCTGTTCGATCGGGGCTTCGCGGTGCCGCCGAACGCGCCGGGGCTCGGCCTCGACGTCAACCTCGACGTCGTGCAGCAGCACCTGCGGCCTGACTCCGGCCTGTTCCGCCCGACGCCGGAGTGGGACACCGTGCCGTCCAACGATCGGCTCTGGAGCTGAACGAACGCCGACGCTGGCGGCTCGAAATACCAGACGCCCATCCGTGGTCCTGGAGGCATTGATGATCGGTCGAACGCGCTTCGTGCTCGCGCTCTCCCTCGTCGCCTTCGCGCTGGGCGCGATGCCGAAGGCACAACTCTTCTCGTTGAACCGCGAGCAGATGATCGAATGGAGCGCGCAGAATCCCTACGAGCGCTTCCCGGATGGCCGGCCGAAGGTGCCGGACTGGCTGGTCGAGCGCGCGCGCGGCCTCTCTGCCGAAGAGGTGCTGGCCGTGCTGCCGGGCAAGAACTTCCGCAACCAGTTCGCGAACGGCTTCCAGGTGCTCCACCCGGGCCGCAAGCTGGTCGGCCGGGCCTTCACGGTGCAGTTCATGCCGGTGCGGCCCGACCTCGACGCGATCGTCAACGCCAACGCGAAGGCCCTCGGCGTCGGGCGGATGAACAACCAGGTCGCCATCGACATGCTCCAGCCCGGCGACGTCCTCGTCGTCGATCTCTTCGGCATGGACGAGAACGGCACGATCGTCGGCGACAACCTGTTCTACTACGTCATGAAGGCGACGGGCGGCGCCGGCCTCGTCGTCGACGGTGCGATCCGGGATCTCGAAGGCATCCGCACCATGGACATGCCGGCCTATTTCCGGACGGCGCACCCGACACCCATCGGCAACGTGATGCTCACCGGCATCAACGTGCCGGTGCGCATCGGGAAGACCACGGTGATGCCGGGCGATCTCGTCTTCGGCGACGCCGAGGGCGTCTACTTCATCCCGCCGGCACTCGTCGAGCCGGTGCTCGACGGCGCCGACGTGATCCACGTGCACGACGAGTGGACGCGCAAGAAGTTCGATGAAGGCCGCTACAGATCGCGCGAGATCTACGGGACGCCCAGCGACCCGGCGCTCAAAGCCGAGTACGACGCCTACCTGAAGAAGCGGCTCGAGGAGATTCGGGCGACGTACCCGAAGAAATAGCTCGACGGATTCTGCCGATCGCCGCGGCCGCTCAGCGGACGAGCCGCTCGTCGAGTAGCTCGTAGAGGCTCACGACGTCAACGTCGCCGGCGTGCCGCGCGAGCTGGGCGGCGCAGGCCGGGTCTTCGGTCACGATTCGGCCAACCCCAGCGGCCCTCGCGTCGCCGAGGCGGGCTTCGGCGAGCGCACGGCTGACCTCCGGGTGCGTGTACTCGAGCCCTCCGATCGCGCCGCACGGATGCGCGCGGCGCTCTCGCCAGAAGAGCTCGCGCGCGTTTCGAGCGCCCAGCGCGGCGCCGGCGAGCGCACGTGGCGACTCCGGGTCGTGCCGTACCCGCGGCGCGTGGCAGGGATCGTGATAGCCGAACGGCACGTCGTCGTCGATCGGCGTGAACGTGAGACGTCCCTCGGCGTGCGCGCGCGCGAGCACCGTCGCGACCTCGAGCGCGTGCACGCCGTCCGGCCACGTCACGCCGAGGCGGCGCGGGTAGACGTAGTCGAACGTCCAGCGGTCCGCGGCTGAAAGGACGAGCAGATCGTGTGCGCCGGCCGTTTGCACGTCGTCCACGACCTCGCGCGCGAGCGACCGCGCCAGGCTCGTGAGCCCGACGCTGCTCGCGAGCAACCCCGACGAGCGGCCGCGCGCGACCACGACCACGTCATCGATGCCGGCGGCGGCCAGCAGGCGAACGGCGGCGTCGATCGCGGCGGGCCGCAGCGCGGATGCGACGTCGCCGGCGAAGAGCGCGGTGCGCCCGACGCTGCCGCCCCGCTTGGGCGCCGCCTCCACGTAGGCGTTGCCATAGCGCTGCAGGCGGCCGGCCAGTTCCTGGATGCCGGCCGGCGCGTCGCCGGCGGCAACGACCTCGGCGCGCGCCTGGACGATGGCGTCGGGCAGCGGCTGGCCGGTGACGCAATGCGTCTGGCACAGGCCGCAGTCCGCGCAGGCGAACAGCACGTCGACGCTGTCGGCCGTCCACGCAATCTGACCGCGGCGGACCGATTCGATCGTGAGCGCCCACGCGTGCGGCGTGTGTGTCTCTTGCGCCGTCACGCGGCCGACTGGACACACGTGACGGCACATCCAGCAGTAGCGGCAGAGCTCGGTGGTCCGCTGCGTTCCGGCCGCCGACGTGTGGCTCACGACGGGCGCTCCTCGAACCCGACCTTGCCGGGGTTCATGATGCCGTGCGGATCGATGGTCTGTTTGATCGCCTCGAGCAGAGGCCAAGCCGCCCCGTACTGCGCGCGCATGAAGCGGCTCAGCTTCAACCCGACGCCGTGGTGTTCGTTGATCATGCCACCGTGGCGCAGCGAGGTCTCCACCGCCGCGTCCCACAGCCGGTCGTGCAGCGCCCGCGCCTCGCGCGGGTCGGCGGGCGCGGCCCGCAGCACGAAGCGATCGTACAGACTGGCGCCCCACGGAAACCAGTGCGAGAAGTGCGCGATGTACTCGACGCCGAGATGGCCGAAGCCCTCCTCGATGGCAGCCTTCTTCGCGTGATAGATGGCCTCGATTCGATCGAACGTCGCCACGGTCTCGACCGTGCCGTACATCGCCGGCAGATGCAGCGACAGCGGCGGGTAGTAGAAGTCGTACCGGTGGTTCCACCAGCGCTCGCCCGGCTCCCGCCCGAGGTCGCGGCCGCCCAGCTCGTCGCAGATCGCCATGGCGCGGGCTTCCTGCGCGGCGGCGATCTCGCGCCAGCCGTCGAAGCCGACGATCATGTAGGCGCCGCTCAGCTCGTACCCGAGCACGCGCTTCACGAGCGACGCCGTGGAATGAGGGTCGTACATCCGGATGACCAGCGGGTCGAGCCGGTCGACCATCATCCGGCGCCCAGCTTCGAGCCCGGTCGCGACGTCCTTGAACAGGATCGCGCGGAACAGCCGCACCTCTGGCAGCTTCGTCACGCGCATCGTGGCTTCGGTGATGATCCCGAAGGTGCCTTCAGATCCCAGGAACAGGCGCATGAAGTCCGGCCCCGACGCATGGTTCGGCACCGGCGGCGTCCGGATGACCCGCCCATCGGGCAGCACGGCCTCGAGGCTCATGACCAGATCCTCGGCCTTGCCGTACTTGGTGCTGATCGTTCCCGATCCGCGCGGTGCGAGATACCCGCCGAGGGTCGCGCAGTTGGCGGACGCCGGGTAGTGCGGCAGCGTGAGCCCGCGCTCGTTCAGCGCCCATTCGAGCTCCGTCCCGTTCACGCCCGCCTGCGCCGTGACGTAGAGCGACCGCTCGTTGATCTCGAGAATCCGATTCAGGCGCTTCACGTCCACGACGATCCCGTGGTGGATGGGCAGCGCGCCCCCCTGCGTGCCGGAGCCGCCGCCCCACGGAACGACCGGAATGCGGTGGGCGTGCGCGAGCGCCAGGACGCCGCTGATCTCCGCGACCGATGCGGGAAAGACCACGGCGTCCGGCTGGGGCATGCGCTCGCCGCGGTCGAGCCACATCTGCGGCAGCCAGTACGAGTCCACCGAGTAGATCAGCCGGTGCGTCTCGCGCGTGGACACGCGATCGGCGCCGACGACCCGCTCGAGCGACCGGAGAACGTCAGGAGACAGGCTCATCGGATCGGCGCGGCGTCGATCTTCAGACCCGGTCCCTGAACTCCCGCGTGTGCACGCGCGTCTCGACGTCGAGCAGCGCGGCCACCGCGCGCGCGATGTGCTCCGAGTAGCGGCGGAACGCTTCCTCGCCCTTCTCCTTCGTCGCGCGCTCAGGGTTGCCGATGACGCCCGTGTGCGTGAACTCGTGATGGTCCATGGGGAACGTGAAGTAGCTGTAGCCCTCGAACTGGATGTCGGGCGCGCCGTCCTTCTTGCCGAACTTCTTCGGCAGCCAGGCCGGGATCTGCGTGAGCGTCTTGACCGCGCGATCCATCCGCACCAGCCGCGCGTCGTTGGCGAGCATCTGCGAGGTCTCCAGCTCGCTCGAGTGCCATCCCGGGGTCTCGTCGGCGGGATTCTCCATGAGCCCTTCGAGCAGACCCACGTACCGCTCCATGTACGGGTTGCACCAGCCGATCAGCGCCCCCGTGTCGTACCGCAGCTTCCGCAGCACCTGGTCGATCACCTTCACGTTCGAGCCGTGACCGTTGATGAAGATGATCTTGTTGAAGCCATGGTGGATCAGGCTGCGGGCGACGTCGTGGATGATCGCCTGCAGCGTGGAGGCGCGCACCGTGATGGTGCCGCGCCCCTCGCCGGGCCCGGCCATGTGCTGGGGCGAGTAGCCCGTCCAGATGACCGGGGTGTGCAGCATGTTGTTGATCTTCGCCACGCGCGATGCGACCTGCACCGCCGTGACGGTGTCGGTCGACAGCGGCAGGTGCGGCCCGTGCTGCTCGGTGCTCGCGATCGGCACGAGCACGAGGTCGCACACCTTCAGGTACTCCTGGACGTCGGGGTAGGCGAGATCCGCCATGTTGTTCGACGTCAGCGTGATCGGAATCGGGACGGTCATGAGCGCGTGTCCTTTGCGGCTGATCGGTGCAGAAGGGTGAGGAACTCGTCGGCGACGAGATCGGCGAACTCCGAGGTGTTGACGTGGAGCGCGTGCGTGCGGATCGGGATGTCGGTCCGCAGCGCGCCGCGCAGCGCCGCGAGGAACCGGGCATCGGCGTCGGGGTCCCAGAACACGCCGCCCGGAACCGACGGAATCGACAGGCCGGCCGTCGGCACGACGACGCACAGCGGGCCGATCGCCTCGTTGAGCCGCTCGGCGAACACGCGGCCGAGCTGCGCCATCTCGTCGGGCTGCGTGCGCACGAGCGTGAACTCGGGATTGTGCGTGTAGATCGGACGGCCGGCGAGCGCGGCGGGCACCGCCTCGGGCCTGCCGTGCACCGAGAAATCGATGCAGCCGGGCACGACGACCTGTGGCAGCCCCAGGCGGCCGACCGTTCGCAGGCGGTCCGGTCCGGCCGCGTGAAATCCGCCGACCAGCTCGTCGGCCAGCTCGTCGGTCGTGAAATCGATCACGCCGGCGAAGAGCCCGTCGGCGGCCAGCTCTTCCATCGCGGGCCCGCCGACGCCGTTCGAGTGAAAGATGACGGACTCGATCCCGTGCGCGAGCAGCCGATCCCGGATCCGCATCACGGCCGTCGTCGTGTTCCCCAGCATCGTGATCGCCACGCGCCGGCGGCCGTCCCGCATCTCGAGCGCGTGACCGTGCTGCGCCATGCCGGCGAGCGCCGCCGCCACGTTGTCGAACACCGCGCGGCTGATCGGGTTCAGGCCGAGGATGTCGATCACCGAGTGGACGACGATCACGTCCTTCGTGCCGACGAGCGGCCCGAACCGCCGATGCCCCGAGGCAATCGGGGTGACGATGATCTTCGGCACGCCGATGGGAAGCCCCATCATCGCGCTCGCGCCGAGGACGGCGCCTTCCGCGCCGCCCAGTGCGGCCGCGCCGTGCAGCCGCCCCTCTTTGTAGAGATCGAGCGCCAGCTTCCGCAGGCCGGGCAGCATGCCGTGGACGGCCTTGCCGCGCGTACCGGCCTGGCGCAAGGCGTCGATCGTGGTGCCGGCCAGCGTCGCGACCTCGGCGCGCGTGACGTCCGGAACGATGTCGAGCGGCTCGCCGAGAATCCCCGAGTCCGCCACGATGGGCTCGACGCCGAGCGCCCGCACACGATCGCGCACGTACGCGACCTCGGGCCCTTTCGTGTCGAGCGTGCCGATCAAGAGCACGTGCTTCATACGGGTACGACTGGCTCGTCGGAGACGCCGGGTCCGCGGAGCGCTCGGACGCTCGCCTGGCGTTTCCTCAATCCAACGTCAGCGTCCGGCACCGACCGCCTGCACCGATTGACCGGACGTGCGGCAGGCGAACCGGACCGAGAGCTGCCTGATGGCAGGTTCGAGGCACGCGCTGACGCCGGGTCAGAACGACCGAGGATCCGGCACGACGGACCGTCACATGCTCTGCCTGAGATGATCGATCGTCTCCTGCACGAGCCACGTGTAGAACTCGTCGGAGAGCGCGCCGGTGCCATGGTCGACCATGAACTTCCACTCCTCGGGCGTCATGTCGGGTCGCGGGCCGGCCTCGAGCATGTTCTTGTACGGATTCGCCGGCGTCCGGTCGATTGGCGCGACGAACTCGACGGTCAGCGCGCCGTCGTACCCGATCTCGCGCAGCGTCGCGATGATCCTCTTCCAGTCGAGCGCGCCCATCCCGCACGCCATGCGGTTGTTGTCGGCCACGTGAAAGTCGACGAGCCGGCCCTTCGCGTTCCTGATCGCCTGGAAGAAGTCTTTCTCCTCGATGTTCATGTGGAATGCATCGAGGCAGATGCCGCAGTCGGGCGCCACGGCATCGGCCAGGCACAGCGCCTGATCGTGCCGGCTGACGAAGTACGTCTCGAAGCGGTTCAGCGGCTCGATCGCGATCCGGACGCCTTCGCGCTTGCCGTGCTCGTAGCACTGCTTGAGGCTGTCGACGGCCCACCGCCATTCCTCGTCCGGCCCGGCGTCCGCCACGACCTTCCCGACGGTGCCGGGCACGATCGTGATCTCCTCGCCGCCGAGCTCCTTGACCATCGTGATCGTGTCCTTCACGTACTTCACCGACATGGCGCGCTGCCGTTCATCCGCTGCGAGCAGGTTGCGGTCGCCGAGCATCAGCGTGACCGAGCCCCAGCACGTGAGGCCGTGCCGCTCGAGCAGCCCTCGGACTTCCCTGGTGTCGTACTTCTCGGGCTCGCCGCTGATCTCGATCGCGTCGTACCCGCACTTCGCCAGCCGCTCGATCGTCGCTTCGATCGGCTCGGCCCGCATCCAGTTGTGCATCGCCACGCGCATGGGCACTCCCTCCGTCGCTTACAGCGTCTTCAGCCAGATGTTCCTGAACTCCACCTTCATCGGGTCACCGACGTGGAGCTGCAGGCCGATCAGGCCCTTCATCGCGCGCCCCACCGGATCGTCGTCGACGAAGAGCGCCGTGACGTGGCCGTTCAGCACGTGAACCAGCACGTTGCCTCGCGCAACCACGTGGAACTGGTTCCAGTCGTTCTGCCTGATGTAGGCCTTGAGCGCGTCGCCGTTCTCGAGGGCGCCGATCGGACCGCGTACGCCTGCGGGCGTCGCGCTCCCGCGCGCTTGCGCCGTGCCAGGCGCCGGCTGGCCGGGGCCGACGTAGCCGAACGTGCCACGCGGCGCCAGGAACGCGCGCCCGCGCTCCTCGTACAGCATGCCGGTGTACTGGTTGTTGAAGTCGATGTCGGCCTGATACCCCTTCAGCACCCATCGGCCGACGTCGGTCAGCGCGACACTGCGGTACTGCACGCCACTGTTCGTGGCGTTGATCCTGAACTCGAGCTTCAGTTCGAAATCGGCTGGCTCGCCGCCGCGCCAGACGATGAAGGTATTCACCTCGAGCGGATGCTCCTTCGTGGTCTCGCCGACGATGGCGCCGTTTTCGACACGCCAGAACTCCGGGTTGCCATCCCACTGGCCCATCGTCCGCCCGTCGAAGATCTCGCGGAAGCCGGTCCGATCCTCGAACGGGACGGGAGCGCCGCCCGGAGGGCCGCCACGGCCCTGAGCCGACACCGCACTGCCGACCTGCGCGATCGCGATCGAAGCACCGAGCGCCGCCGCGATCGTGACGGCTGCCGTCCAGCCCCCTCCACGCGCTACAGATCTCATGCTGTCCTCCCGATCGAAGTTCATCCCAAGGCCCGATCGAGGCTCGTCCCCGGCCCGGTCGAAGTCCGTCCCAAGGAAGGATCGACCCGCCATCGTCACGCATCTTCACCGGCGTCGCAAGCGTCTGATGGAGCGTCGCGGAGCATAGCACGCGGGTTCCGGGATTAAGATGGCGGCCGATGACCCGCGCGCTCGCCGCCGCTCGGCCGTGCCGCGCCTGAAGCTTGCCGACCTGGGGCCCGGGCTGCTCTTGGCCGCCACGGGCGTCGGCGTCGGCGACATGGTGTCGTCCACCATCGCCGGGGCGGAGTACGGCCTCGCCCTGCTCTGGGCACTCGCCGCGGGCGTCGCGATCAAGTTCGCGATCACCGAAGGGCTCGCCCGATGGCAGCTCGCCACCGGGCTGACGCTGCTGGAAGGCTGGCGAGAGGTCCTGCCGCGCGGGCTGCCCTTCGCGTTCCTCGTGTACTTCGTCGTCTGGAGCTACGCCGTGTCGAGCGCGCTCGTGGCCGCCAGCACGCTCGTGCCGGCCGCGCTCGTGCCGGGCGTGCCCGTGCCGATCTGGGGCGTCTTGCACGCGGTCGTGGCGTTCACGCTCGTGTACTTCGGCCGCTACGATCGTTTCCTCGGGATCATCAAGACGTTCGTGCTGCTCAAGTTCGCCGCGGTCGTCGCGGCTGCACTGCTCATCGCGTTCCGATCCGGCGCCGAGTGGTCGCCGCTGGGAACGCGTGCCCTGGTGTCGCCGGCCTACGTGCTGTCGCTCATCGGCGGCGTGGGCGGCACCGTCACGTTGCTGTCCTACGGCTACTGGATGCGCGAAGCGCGGTGGACGGGCACGCAGCGGCTGGGGTCGGCGCGTGCGGATCTCGCCGTCTCGTTCGGCCTGGTCTTCGTGTTCTGCGTCTCGATCCTGTTCATCGCGGCGCACGTGACCTGGGACGCGGCCGTGCTCGACGAAGGGCCTCGTCTCTGCCTGCTTCTCGCCGACAGGATCGGACGGGAAACCGGTCCGGTCGGCCGCGGGATCTTCCTTGCCGGCTTCTGGGGCGTCGCCTACGCCTCGGTGCTCGGCGTCTGGCATGGCGTGCCATTCCTGTTCGACGACTGGCTGCACCGGTGGCGAGGCCAGGCGCCCGCCGGACAGCAGGGCCGTGCGTATCGTCTCTGGGCCGCCTACCTGACGCTCGCGTCGATCTCGGCGCTCGTCATCGGGCGGCCCGTCTGGATCATCTTCGTCTACACGCTCATCGGATCGCTGTTCTTCCCGTTCGTGATCGCCACGCTCCTCTGGCTGAACAACTCGACGCGCATGCCGGCGCGCGCGCGGAACGGCTGGATCGGCAATCTCCTGCTCGGCGCGTCGCTCGTCCTCTTCGGATGGCTTGCCGTTGACGCGCTCCTCCTGCCGTAGGGCTCGCCCGCGTCGCAGCGTTTCGGCCGGCCTCAGCGACGCGGGGCGGCCGGCTGACGTGCCGGCTCGGCCGGTCGCCGGCTTCGAACGTTCTGGTCCTACACCACCAGCAACGCCCGAAGCCGGTCGGCCTGGCGCGAGCTACTGACGCCCGCGGGCGGGCGGAGCTGCTGGCGGTGCCGCACCACGCCGTCCCGTGCCCGGCCGGCCCCAGAAGATGTAGTTGCCTCGATTCGTGGCGGCCATCACGTCCGCGGCGCCGTCCCGGTTCAGGTCAGCCGTGGAGATCATCGATCCGACGCCGGACCGGTTGTGGATCAGCTCGGGAACGAACTCCGCCCCGCCGGGCGCCTTGGGATTGCGCACCGTGCGATACCAGTACAGCACCGCGGGCGAGTAGGCGTCCGGGTCGTACGTGCTCTCGAGGTGTGCCCAGTGCCGCTTGCCGGTGACGATGTCCTTGATGCCGTCGCCGTCGATGTCGGCGGCCGTGAGCGCGTGCAGCTCGCTGAACGTCACGCCCCCGGCGTTCTTCGACGCGAAGTCGTTCATGATGACGTGCTCGACCCACGTGATCTTCCCGGCCGCGTCGCGCTTCTGCTCGTACCACGCGAGGCCGAAGCCGTGAGCCGCCAGCGCGGTCACGATGTCGGGAAGCTTGTCGCCGTTCACGTCCCAGACCTCGAACTCGCCGCCCGCGTTGCCCGCGCGGCCGAACGCCGCCTGGTGGAACGTCCAGGGCGTCTGGGTCGCGCCGCCCGCCGGCTGCTCCCACCAGCCGTGGGGCGCGATGAGATCGACGCGGCCGTCGCCGTTCACGTCGCCGGCGCCGACGCCGTGGATGCTGGAACCCGGAGGTCCGGGCGTCGATACGGCATAGGCCTTCCAAGGGCCGGTCGGGTTCGCCTTGTCCGACGTCGCCCACTGCACCGTGCCGCTGCCCGAGTAGATGGCGTCCGGCACCTTGTCGCCGTCGACGTCCTTGAAGCTCATCACCTCGGAGATGACCTGCGGGAACACCGCATAGCGCGTCCACCGGCGTGCTTCGCCCTTCGGATTCACGTAGAGCGCGGGCGCCCGCGACTCGGCGACGAGGATGTCGTCCCATCCGTCGCCGGTGTAGTCGAACGCGAAGTTCACCATCGCGGGCGTGTACTCCTTCGCCGGGTTGAACGGCTGCGCCAGGTAGAGCTCGCGCGACTCGGAGAAGGACGGCCCGAGGTAGTAGCGATTGCCGGCCGTGACGTCCAGCACGCCGTCGTGATTGAAATCGCCGGCGGCCATCGACCAGCCGTAGTAGAAGTCCTCGATCTTCTGCGCGCGGAAGCGCGGCGAGACGGTCTCGGGCGGCGTGATCCGGCGGTTCAGATCCTTGAGCTCGAGGTCCTTGAACCGCACCTCGCCGGTGCCGGCGACGTGCAGCGCGATCGGACCGAACCCGCTCGAGCCGCTGGTCGCCACGCCGTTGACCGAGCCCGGCGCGTTCACCGCCAGGCGCAGAACGTCAGCCTCGAGGATGATCTCGACCTTGTTCCAGTCGTTCGGACGGAAGTCGGACGAGGGCGTCGGCGGAAACATCGACACGAACGGCGGTGGCGCCGCACCGCCCGGCGCACCGGCACGCCCGCCGCCTCCAGCACGTGCGGCCGGCGCCGGCGCGGGCGGCGGCGCAATCCTAATCGTGTTGATGGAGCCGGTCAGCGGCGTCCGGCTCGTAATCCGCCCCTGCGCATCCACCGCGACCGCCATCGCTCCGCGCTCGCCGCCGGCGAGCACCGAGTACAGCCCCTGCAGTCCCGATGCGCCCTTCTCGCTGCGCACCATGACGCCCGCCGTGCAGTCGCCGGCGCAGCGGAACGACGCCGCGAACTGGACGTCCTGGTAGCCCCGGTCGAGCACCAGCCATCCGCCATCAGGGCTCGTCGGCGTGCCGACGATCTCCCCCTTTTCGATGCGCCACGTCGCGGCCCCGATCTGCTGCAGGCCGTTCACCGTCGTCGCCGTGAAGCGCGCGTCCGGCGAGAAGCGGCCGTTGACCTGTCCCTGCAATGCGATCGGTGCCGCGGCCGCGAGCGCGGCCACCGCGATCAGTCCCCAATGCTGTCGTGCCATGCGAGCCTCCTCCGGCTTCAGCATCCGCTGTCGAGCTACTGGCCCGGCACGGCCGGCAATCCGGCCAGCGCGAGCGCAAGATCGGCCTCGTCGTACGACTGGTCCACGAGCTTGCCCGCGAAGTAGTCGGCGTAGGCCTGCATGTCGAAATGGCCGTGGCCGCAGAGATTGAACAGGATGGCGCGCGACACGCCTTCCTCGCGGCAGCGGATCGCCTCGTCGGTCGCGCCGCGCACCGCGTGGTTCGCTTCCGGCGCGGGCACGATGCCTTCGGCGCGCGCGAACTGGACGCCGGCCTCGAAGCACTCGAGCTGGCGCGGCGCGCGCGCTTCGATCAGATCCAGTGCCTTCAGGTGCGACACGAGCGGAGCCATGCCGTGGTAGCGCAGGCCGCCCGCGTGGAAGCCGGGCGGCACGAACGCCGATCCGAGCGTGTGCATCTTCGCGAGCGGCGTCATCCCGGCGGTGTCGCCGAAGTCGTAGGCGTACTTGCCGCGCGTCAGGCTCGGGCAGGCGGCCGGCTCCACGGCGACGACCCGAGGCCGCGGCCCGCCGCGCAGGCCGGCGCCGATGAACGGAAAGGCCACGCCGGCGAAGTTCGAACCGCCGCCGGTGCAGCCGACGACGACGTCCGGGTAGTCGTCGGCCAGGCCGAACTGCGCGATCGCCTCGACGCCGATGATCGTCTGGTGCAGCAGCACGTGATTCAACACCGAGCCGAGGGCGTAGTTCGTGTCGCCGCGGCTGGCGGCCACCTCGACCGCCTCCGAGATCGCGATCCCGAGGCTGCCGGGACTCTGCGGCGTCTTCTGGAGCACCGCGCGCCCGAACGTCGTCTCGTTCGACGGGCTCGCGACGCAACGCGCGCCGAACGTCTCCATGAACGTCCGCCGGTACGGCTTCTGATCGAACGACACGCGCACCATGAAGACCTGCACGTCGATGCCGAACAGCGCTCCCGCAAACGCCAGCGACGATCCCCACTGCCCCGCGCCGGTCTCGGTGACGATGCGCGAGATGCCGGCCTGCTTGTTGTAGAACGCCTGTGGAACGGCCGTGTTCGGCTTGTGGCTGCCGGCGGGGCTGACGCCTTCGTACTTGTAGTAGATGCGCGCCGGCGTTTGGAGCGCGCGCTCCAGACGGCGCGCGCGGAACAGCGGCGACGGCCGCCACTGGCGGTAGACCTCGCGGACCGGCTCCGGAATCTCGATCTCACGCTCGGTCGCGACCTCCTGCATGATGAGCGACATCGGAAACAGCGGTGCGAGGTCGTCCGGCCCGAGCGGCTGGAGCGTGCCGGGGTGCAGCACCGGCGGCAGAGGCGCCGGAAGATCGGCGGCGATGTTGTACCAGTGGGTGGGAATCTGCGACTCGTCGAGCACGTACTTGATGCTGTCGGGCATGAGACCTCTGGACCGTGAATGCGTCCGTGCCGGGATCGATCGACGACGACCGGCGCGAGCGTGCACGCCTCGCGCGGCGTGCAACCGGAACGTTACCGCTGCGTCGCGATCAACGCAGCGTAGTGATGAGTGGTGAGCGATGAGGTCCGAGCGAGGGCTCGACGCCGTCTCGCGCAAGACAAGGCTCCGACCTCACCGCGCGCTGAAGCACCCGCCCGGCCGCCACGCAGCTCCCAAGGCAGCACTCCCGCTCGCGTCATGTTGCGCCTCCGGGAAAGAATACACGCTGCACGAACCAGAACGCACCGGCCGCGATGACGACGGCCGAGCCCGCCACCGCCACGAGCCTCGCCGCCGGCGCACTCCTGGCCCGCAGGGCGCCGAGCGCGGCGGCGACCGGCACGACGATGATCAGTTGGCCGATCTCGACGCCCACGTTGAACGAGCCCAGCGACCACCCCAGCGCCCGCGCCGGCAAATCCATCTCGCGAAGCACGTTCGCGAATCCGAATCCGTGGATGAATCCGAACCCGAACGCGATCCAGGCCCGGACGTCCCGGCCTCCCCGCACGAGCAGGTTGTCGATGCCGACGTACACGATGCTCAGCGCGATCGCCGGCTCGATCACCGTCGCGGGCGGATTCACGACGTTCAGCGCGGCCAGCGACAGCGTGATGCTGTGCGCCAGGGTGAAACCGGTGACGACCACGGCCAGCCGCCGGACGGTGCCGCCGAGGAGCAGCAACCCGACGAGGAAAAGGATGTGATCGGGCCCGATCAGGATGTGATGCACGCCAGACGGCACGAACTTCCTCACCACGGCCCACGCACCCTGGCGCGATCCGGTGAAGTAGTCGAGATCGTGCCTCCCGTTGCCGAGAATGGCCTGCGTGCGGAGCTCGCCCGTTTCGTACACGTTGACGAACGTCTGGTGCTGCGAATCGTACGGGAAGAAGTCCGCGGTGATCGTGAGGACGCCTGGCGCGGATGTCGCGCTGTAGGTCGCCCGCACGCGGACCGAGGCGCGGTCGGCAATCGCCTCCGGCATGGACCACGCGCCTGGCCGGAGCGTCACGCCGTCGGCGCGGAGCGTCAGCCGCCCCCCGACGAGCGCCGCAATCGCAGTGGCCTGCCGCCGCAGGATGACGGGATCGAGCAGGAGCGTGTCGGCCATCCCGACGTCGAGGCCGAGGTCGTGCGCGAGGTCGTAGGCATGCGCGACGACCGCGACCTCAATCGCCGTGCCCCTGACCTGCACGTCTACGTAGCTGAATGGCACGGGGTGCGCCGCGGCCGGCATGGCCGCAGCCAGCCCGATCAGGCCCACGAGGCCGAAGGCGACGGCACGCGCCAGGCGCCTGACGGTCCGGCGACCACCCTGAGCCGGCGGCTCCGTCGCGCGACGAGCGGCATAGTCCGCAGTGGCTTGCGGAAATCTCCAGGGGGCACCTCGTGCCGCCACACGCAGGCGCAGCCAGGCGCCGGTTCCGGCCCTGCGGGACGTTGGCACCGAACCTGCGATACCGCCCCGCATCACTTCGACCTCACATGACTCCTGTCTTTGTTCGGGCGAATCGGGCCGGCGACGCCGAGCGGCGCTCTGCCGCACTGGGCCGGCCTGCAACCGCACTGTTCCCCATCGGCGTGACGATTCAGGTCGGTGACCCTTCCGTGCTCCCCACGCACTGACCTGCGCAGTTGCGGGATGCCTCCGACGAGGCGCCCGCAGCTGCGTCGGGCGGCAGAGTGAGGCTGCCGCCCCAACGACCACGGGTCCTCCAAGCTCTCGTCAGTGTCCCGTCGTCACCGCGACGCCGGTGCGAAGCGACGCGTCCTTCTCGTTGAAGCCGGCCACGAACAGCGTGGTGACGACGATCGCGAAGGCGAGCGCGATGAACCAGAACGTCTGCCATTCGGCCAGCGCGGCGCTGCCGGTCACGCCGGCCAGCGTCGAGTTGTAGATCAGGCCCGCCGCGACGGTTCCGAGCCCCTGGCCCACGCCGTAGGTCGCCAGCACGAAGAGCCCCTGCGCCTGCGCGCGGATCGCGGGCGTCGCCTTGCGATCGATGTAGACCTGGCCGGCCACGTACACGAAGTCGTAGCACGGTCCGTGGAGCGCGATGCCGAACATCAGCATCCAGACGATCGCCTCAGGCGCGCCAAAGGCGAAGAGCGTGTAGCGCACCATCCAGGCCGTCATCCCGGCCAGCAGCACACCTTTGACGCCGAGCCGCAGGAAGAACCAGGGCAGCAGGACGAGGAACAGCACCTCCGACATCTGCCCGAACGTCATACGGAAGGCCGGGTTCGGCACGCCGGCGTCGCGCAGAAACACCGGCACGTAGGCGAAGTAGGTCGCGAGCGGAATGCTCGTGAGCATCACGCTCATGATGAACACGACGAAGGCGCGCGACTTGAGCTGCGCGAGCGCGTCGATGCCGACGATATCGCGGGCCGTGACGCGCTTGCCGGCGCCCGGCGGCGGCACGTTCGGCAGCGTCAGGCTGTAGAGGCCCATGAGCAGTCCGCCCGCGCCGGCGATGTACATGGGCAGCGCGGTCGTGTCGCCCTGGAGCAGCCGGCTCACGATGATCCCGGCGGCGATCCAGCCGATCGTTCCGAACAGCCGCACGTGCGGGAACTCCTGCTCCTTGTTCGGCAGCAGATGGAACGCCGTCGCCATCGCGAGCCCGACGGTCGGCATGTAGCAGAGCATGTGGACGAACAGCGCGACGACGAACAGCAGCGGCGAGCCCGTGCGTTCGGCGAGCACCGGCGCCGCCAGCACGAAGAGGCCGCTCACCACGTGCATCACGCCCAGCACTTTCTGCACGGGAAACAGGCGGTCGGCGATCATCCCCGTGAAGAACGGCGCGACGATCGAGCCGACCGGGCTGGCGAGGTAGGCCCAGTAGATCCAGGACTCCCACTCGACGCCCTGGCTCTTCATGTAGTTGCCGCCGGTCGCGTACCACCCGCCCCAGATGAAGAACTGCAGGAACATCATCCCCATCAGGCGAGGTTTGATGTACGGGTGCATCTGGGGAGCCTCCGACCCGAGCCGTTGCGGCGCGCGCTAGGCGACGACGCCCGACAGCGCCGGCCGGCCGTGCGCGCGCACGGCACGCTCGGCGACGGCCTTCATGTACCGCAGCGCGAGCTCCGTGCCGCGATCGACTTCTTCGACGCCGGCGATGCGGTGATGGCGCACGACCGCGACGCAGTACTCGGACGAGAGATACCCGTCGTAGCCGATGGCGGCCAACGCGTCCACGAAGGCTTCGTAGTTGATGCGGCCGCCGAACGACGGCGCCGGCCCCTGAAGCGGCTCGCCGCCGGCGCCTTCACGGAAGTTCCAGGCCCCGTAGTGCGTGTAGGCGACGACCTGCCGGCACTCCCGCACCGCCTCCCGCACGTACGCGTCGTCCTGCCGGTCGTAGAAGAGCGGGACGTCCAGGCACATCCTCACGTTCGGCCGATCGATCTCCTGGATCATCGCGAGCGTGTCCTCGTAGCCCGGTGCGGTGACGGGCGCGTGGTTCTGGAGCACGAGCGTGATGCCCATGTCGGCGGCCCAGGCGGCCACTTCCTGGATGCCGCCGACGGCGCGCTGCCAGCGGCGCAGATCGGGAGGATAGGGGCGCTTGTAGTGGCTGCCGCGCTCGTACGGCGCGTACATCGCGACCGCCTCTTCGTCGTTGATCATGCCAGGCCAGGCCGCGAACACCTTGACCATGTCGACGCCGAGGTCGCTCGCCAAGTCGAGGATCGCGCGCATCATCACGAGGTTGTTCTCGCGCTCCTCCATGTGGCGGCTGGTGAAGTTGGACATGCTCTCGACGGCACAGAGGGCGATGCCTTCGTCGGCGGCGAGCGCGCGGATCCGCGCGCGATCGGCCCGGCTGAGGTCGAGCGGGAACGCGACGGGCCGCTTCGTCTCGATGGCGAGCGCGTCGAAGCCCATCGCCCTGGCCTTGCGAATCTGCTGTTCGATCGACAGCGCGGCACCGTCGTAGAACAGGCCGGAGTACGACACCGAGAGCAGCGCGAACTTCATGGGAACGCTCCTGAAAGACCGATATTACATCGGGACATCGGCGCGCCGGGACATCCGGCACTCGTTCGGTTACGCTCATGCCGTGACGTATCGACTGGCGGCAGGCGTGCTGGTGGCGTGGCTGGCGGTCGGCTGTTCGACCGGCCCGAAGGCAGGGCCGCTCGTGATCACGGGTGCCGGCGACTCGCCAACGAACAACGTCGTCCGAGTCACCGGACTGTCGGGCGCCGAGCTGCGGGCGGTCGCCGCGGCCAACCTCGACGAGGCGGCGACGCGCGCGCTCCTGACCGTGAGCCCGAGCGAAGCCGAGGCCGCGCCGGTCGCCGGGCGAATCGTCGCGACCGAGACCGCGCTCGACTTCCAGCCCCGATCGCCGTTCGATCTCAATCGACACTACGTGGTGCGGTTCGATCCGTCGCACCTGCCTACGCCACGCCAGAGTCCCGCGATACGAACGATCGTGCGGTTTTCGTCGGCCACGGCGGAGGAACCGACGTTCGTGACGGCCGTGTACCCGTCAGCGGAGACATGGCCGGAAAACGTGCGCCGCTTCCACGTGCACTTCTCCGGCCCGATGTCCCGAACGTCTGGGTTGACGTTCGTTCACCTGCAGGACGAGCAGGGGCGCGAGATCCGCGACATGCTGATGGCGGCGGCGTGGAACGACGCCGGCACGCAGTTGACCATTGAGCTCGCTCCGGAGCGCTCGGCGGGCACGACGAACGAGCAAGTGGAGCCGCGGCGCCTCGTTCGCGGGCGCCGGTATCGAATCGCGATCGACCAGGCGTGGCCCGACACGCGCGAGCGCCCGCTCGCCGCGTCGTTCACGAGAGCATTCACGGCGGGACCGCCTGCCACGGCACCGATCGATCTTCGCTCGTGGCGTATCACGGCACCGAAGGCGGGCACCCGCACGCCGGTCGCGCTCGTGTTTCCGTCGCCACTGGATCACGCGCTTCTGCTCGAGGCGATCGTCGTCCGCACGGCCGACGGACGAACGCCCGCCGGCTCGACCGCGACCGGCGCCGCCGAACGGGCGTGGACGTTCACGCCCACATCGCCTTGGAACGCAGGCGCGTATCAGCTCGCCGTGCGAACGACGCTGGAAGATCCTGCCGGCAACGGCATCGGCCGCCGCGCCACGGACTCGGGTGTGCGGCCGCAGCCACCGACGAGCGCGACGACGGAGGCGCTCTCGTTCGACGTCCGTTGACCTCGCCGCGTGACGGTCGGCTCAGCGCTGGAGCTTCAACTCGCGTTCGGCCTGCAGCCAGTCGGCCATGGCGTCGCCGCCCAGCTCGTCGCGCGACTCGAAGATCTCATACGCGCGGCGCGCGATCTCGTCGTCGGTCGGATCGCTCCACGTCGTGGCCTCCTGCTCGACCATCTCGTCGGCGGCGATGACCGGCGCCGTCTTCTGGCGCGGCGCCCGCGTGCGCTTCGGCACGGCCGCATCGGGCGATGTCGTGGTCTTCGTCTTTGGCGCGTCAGGTGACTTCTTCTTCATGGTGTTTCTCACGTAGCAACTCCTGTGCCCGCTGTGGCAAGACCGTCCACTGTCGGCTTGGTTGCATCGGGCAGCGGCAAACTGCGGATCCCGGCGCGTCGCTGCCGAAAAAGCCTGAGGCGTCACGGCCAACCGGGCCAGGCAATGTCCGCAACCTTGGGGGCGCGACCGATGTTCGGATCGGATGGAACACGCGCGCAGTAGATAGGACGTCTGTCGGCGAAGAACGGATCACTCGATGGCGCTCTTGGCGCGAGGCTACCGGGCGCCTGACGGTGAACCGGCTCGAACGGGCGCTGCGGAACGACGCCTCGCGGGCGCGAACCGTGGCGGTCCGTCGAGCGAGGCCAGGGGAGACGCTGACGGCCGGCGAACTGCCGGCCGTCAGCCTGGAGGACGTGTCAGTTGCCGCGCCGCTGGCGCCGCCGCCGGAGCCGCGCCGCCGCCGCCGCGAGACCGCTGCCGACGAGCAGCATCGATGCGGGCTCGGGGACCGGTGTCGCGAGCAGCGTGTTGATCTCGTTGATGTAGAGCTGCTTGCCCTGCGTCTCGCTCACGAAGGTGTCGTTCAGGAACCCGTTCACGATCGTACGGCCGTCGTTCCCGAAGACGATGGCGCAGTCGTTGTTCGAGAACCTCGCGCCGCAGGTGCTTCCTTGCGGCACCGTCAATCCGTAGATCGGAACGGTCCAGCCCGGATCGAAGAGATCCACCGAGGCATTCAGATTGAACAGGAGCGACGGCGCGAACACGGTGAAGCTCTCCGTCTCGGCCGTGTAGCCCGTGTAGTCGGTGCCGAGGCCGTTCTCGAGATGCGTGTTGGAGAACAGCGCTGGCGGCGCCACGCCGTTGTCGCCACCCCAGTCGTCGACGATCGCCCGCTTGCCGTTGGCGACAGCGGTCGCAAGCGCCGCGAACGCCGCGTCGTACTCGGCGGCCGCGGTCGGCGAATCGAACTTGCCGGTCTGCTGGAGGAACAGGATGCCGAGGTCGTAGTTGCCGACCGTGTTGGTGAACTCCTCGAGCGTCTCGGCGAACTTGACGGTGTGCAGGCTCGTGACCTGCGAGTCGCCCAACGCTTCGGTCATCCGTTCGTGCTGCTGTTCGTAGGGCAGACTGTTGTCGTAGGCGATGTGAAAGTCCCAGAAGTACAGAATTGAGCTCGCTGCGGCCGGCGTGCTGCTTCCAACGACGAGCAGCCCGACGAGCGCCATCAGCGACAAGCCGCGTTTCATGTCCATGTCCTCACGTCCTCGCACGCCGCCTCGTGAGTGCAAGGCAGGTGCCGAGCCGGACGGGCGCCGCAAGGTGTCTGGCGCGGCCGAAGTCACCTCTGGCGCCGACTGATCTCAAGGAGTGCCGCGGGCGGCCCGGCCGTGGCCGGACGGGTCGCCCGGCGCGGCCGACGCGCGTCGTCATCGATCGAGCGGCGTCCCTCGCATCTGGAACTTGAGGACCTTGCTCGTCGTGCCTTTGCCCGTTTCAGTATGAAACGGCGCCCGCGTGCTCACCGTTGCCCAGAGTCCTCGGCCCTTCCATCCGATTTCAGGGTTGTCGATCCGGCCGTCCACCCACTTCGCGAAGAATCCGTTTGGATACGGCACGCGCAGGACGATCCACTGACCGTCCTTCAGCACCAGCAGGCCTTCCGAGGCATTGCCGGTGCTCATCGGAACGTTCTCGCCGAGGCCGAGCGCGTTGAACCAATCCACCCAGGTGTAGTAGCTCCCTTCGGTGCTGCCCGAATCGGTGACGTTCTTGAAGTTGGGCAGCGGCTCGGCGTGGAGCGTCCAGCCCTCCGGGCAGTGCTCGCCGGTCGCCGCGGCCGGACCGTTGAGCGGCCCCTTGCACTTGCGCCGATCGAAGCTCGCCAGATGGCCGCTCGCGAGCGGCACCCAGGCCACACCGCTCCGATCGATGTCCATTCCGCGCGGGGAGTAGCCCGCGACTTTCTCCTTGTACGGAGGAACGTAGACCTCGGCCAGCGCGGTCTCGGGCGGGCTCGCGCCCGGGCTCAGGCGCACGATCGCGCCGGGGTAGCCGAGCTGCGATCCCCAGACGGATCCGTCGGGCGCCGGTTGCACGGCGTAGAACGCGCCGGCCCAACGCTTGTCCTTCGCGGGATCCAAGGGCTGGTTCGGCTCGACGTACTCGTCGCGCCGGCCGTTGCCGTTCGCGTCCAGAATCAGCGCGGTCCACCCCTGCGCCTTCGCCTCGTCGTGCGTCTCGTCCCAGATCTTGCGATTGATCCAGCCAACCACCTGGCCGCCGCCGCTCGTCCACAGCGTGTGATTCGCATCCTCGGCGAACGCGAGATGATGCGTGCCGAAGCACGTGCTGATGTGCGTGAGCTGCTGCGTCTTCGAATCCCACACGGCGAGATGACGGCCGGCGTTGTTGATCGGGAACAGCTTCGCCGACGGATGGCTCGATCCCTCGCGGCAGTAGTCGGGGTTCGCCGACGGCCGGATGGCCGCGGTAATCCAGACGCGGCCCTGCTCGTCCATCATCGGGTTGTGGACGTTCGACTGGCTCGTCCACAACACCTCCTGCCCCCAATACGGCGACGGCTGCATCATCGCCGCGGAAGGCGCCGGCGTCTTCGGATCCCGCACGGTGAGCGGCACCTTCGTCACCGTGTGCTTCACCGGATCGAGCACCGGCAGGTAATCGGCCGAGAGCTCGAGCGACCCGTAGATGAGGCCGTTGCCGTTGACGCGGGGATTGCGCCGGTCGGACGTGATCAGATCGTGGAGGTACACGTGCGGCTCGGCCCAGTCCCACTGCGTGATGACGACGTTGCGTTCGAGCCCCTTCGGACGCGGCGGCGCCTGCGGCACCTCGCCCGCCTTGATGCGATCCGTCCAGTCGGCGAACAGCTCGATCGCTTTCGGCTTGCCGAGCTGGTTGATGGTCCCGAACATCTGCGCGCCCGCCTGCCCTGACTGGATGCGCCGCTCCCAGGCCATCTTCGAATCGGGAAACGTGCCGAGCGCCGGCAGCAGCTCGCGCGTGCCGCGCGTGCCGAGCTGATGGCATGCGGTGCAGCCGCCTGACTTGATGATGCGCATCCAATCGGCCTGGTTCTTCACCGCCGGGTTCACGCCGGTGCCCGGCTGCCCGAACTCGCTCTTCTCCGGCACCTTCAGCAGCGAGAGCCAGTACCCGGCCGGATAGATCGCCGCCGCTGCGCGCGGCGTCGGGGCCGGCACGGCCGTGAGGTTCAACGTCCGGCCAGGCGTGGCGCTGACTTTCTTCGAGTCCACCAGGCCGTAGCCCCGCACCCACACTTGATAGGTCGCCTTCGGCAGATCCGGCACGAGGTAGCGGCCCTGATCGTCGGTCACGACCGTACGCGAGAATCGCGTCCCGAGATCGGGCGTCTCGGCGATGACCCACACGCCCGCCTCCGGCCCGGACCGTCCGCGGACGACGCCGCCGATGTCATCGGGATCGACGGCGACCGCGGCAGCCGTATTCCCCTGCCGCGCGCCGAGCGTCGCATACGCCAGCACGATCGACATCACGCACACGACGGGCAGCACACCGGAAGAGACACTTCTTCTCATGGCGACCATCCTGAGTTGGGTTGCGTACCGGCAAGATACGCTGCCGGCGTTCGTCCGGTCAACGGCCGACGTCAGGCCTGGCGTTCGAATGCGGCCGCGAACGCCTCACGCTGCTGCAGGCTGCCCAGCATGATCAACTGCCCGTCGTACGGCATCCGCGTCTCGGCGGTCAGCGGCCCCTGCAACTGCTCATCGCGCTCGAGCGCGACGACGCTCAGGCCGGTGCGCGCGCCGATCTGGGATTCGCCGAGCGTCCGTCCCGCCAGCGCCTGCGGCACGGCCACCTCGAACAGCCGGACGCCTTCGCCGAGGATGACCGGTTCGTGGCCCTCGAGCAGCGACATCACGGCATCGACACCGAGCGAGGTGTAGCTCAGCACGAAGTCCGCGCCGGCCCGGTGCATCGCCTCGACGTTCCGCTGATGCGTCACCCGGCTCACGATCCGCAGCGTGGGGTTCAGGCGCCGGCAGAACACCGCCAGATAGATGTTCATCGCATCGTCGTTCGTCGTGAGCAGCACGGAGGCCGCGTGATGGACGCCGGCCGCCGTCAGGAGCTCGCGATCGGCTGCGTCGCCGGCAAACGTCGCATCGGCCGCGCCTTGGACGCTGTCGAGGACTTCCGGCGTCCGATCGATGACGTGCACCCGCGCACCCGTGTCCGTGAGAGCGTGCGCGGCGGCGGCGCCGACCTTGCCGGCGCCGATCACGAGCGTCAGCCCTGGCGCCGGCGCGTCGGCGGCATGGCCCCGATCTTCGACCGACGCGATCTGCTCCGGCGTGCCGACCAATACGAGCACGCTGTCGGCCGTGATCACGGCGTCGGGGAACGCCGGTTGAAGCTGGCCGCGCTGCCAGAGGCCGATCACGCTCACGCCTCGCTGCTCGCGCAACCGGGAGTCCCGCAGCGTCGTGCCCACGAGCTGTGTGTGGCGCGCCGGCAGCTCCGCAATCTCGAGATCCTTGAAGCGCCCCATCGTGTGCGCGCTGGCCCGCCCCATGTCCACGCGCGTCGCGAGCCACGCCCCCAGCCGGCGCTTGAGCGGCAGCACCCAGGTGGCGCCGCTGAGCTGCAGGACGTCCACGGCGTCGTCTCCTTCGACGATCGCGGCGATCGGCACGTCGGGCGCGACCTCACGCACGGTCAGCGTGATGTTCGTGTTGACGGTGTCCTCGCAGTTGGCGACGACCAAGCGCGCCGCGGCGGCGCGGGCGCCCTCGTACGTGCGGCGGTTGTCGTTCTCGCCCGTCACGACCACGAGACCGTCCCGCACGTAGCCCGCCGCCTTCGCCGGATCCGGCTCGATCAGCACGTACGGCGTCCCCTCGGCGCGCAGCCGCGCGATCAGCGCCACGGCCAGCGCGTCGTGCTCGACGATGACGACGTGGCCCGCGAACTCGTCCGGCAGCTCGCGCGGCGCCTGCAGCTTCAGCCGCGCCTCGAGCCAGGGCGCGTAGAACAGCCGGATGAACAGGAACGGCAGCAGGATGAGCAGGAACAGCACGCCGGACAGCAGGACGACGATGCTGAACACGCGCCCGAGGTCGCTCGTGAACGTGATGTCGCCGAACCCCAGCGTCGTCATCACGACGAGCGTCCAGTAGAGGCCGGTGAGCCACGAGTAGCGCTCGCCCTCGATCTGGTCCTTGATGACGTGGAACAGGACGGCGTAGACGGCGATCATCGCGGCGAGCGCCGCCAGGTACTTCAGCAACGCGCGAACGTTCGCGCGCATCTCGCGGTCGCCGACGAGCACCGCGAAGAGCGTGCCGAGGAACTTCATGAGGGTGCCGCGATGATATCGCGGCACGCCCGGAGGCCCGGGCCGGGCCGGCGGCGCCGATCAGTCCGCGTACGCGCCGGCCGGGTCGTGCTCCGCGCAGTCGAGCCGGTGCGGCACCTGCTCGTCGGGCTCGGGACAGAGCGGATAGTCGAGCGATCGGATGGCCGCTCTGAACTTCGAGACCTTCTGCACGTCCAGCCCGAAGGTCGCCGCCATCTCCTTGACGAGGACCGGCAGCTCGACCTGGTACTTCACCTCGACGATGCAGGCGCTCTGGAGGAACGGCATGCCGATGGGCGCCACGAACGCGAAGTCGGCGAGCGGCAGCGCACGCAGGTTCCGATCGATCGTCAGCCGGATCGGGCCGTACCGGCCCTGACTCACGCGCGCCACGCGATTGTAGGAGAGCTGCAGCAACGGCTGCAGGCGCCGCAGTTGGATGCGCTCGTGGAACCAGTAGCCGGCCCAAGTCCTGTCGGTGCCGTTGCTCAACCGGGCGAGCGCGTCGATCGGCACGAGCGTCCGCCGCTTCGCCAGCAGCCGCTCCGTGCGGAACTTGCGCTCGAGGAAGACGGCGTCCGCCGCCCCGTAGCGTCGAATTCGATACTTGCTGCGGCCGTACGATCCGCGGCGGTGGTAGACGTCGAACGACCGCGTCTCGAAGTAGAGCGTCGTCGTCGAATACTGGTCGCCGTGCGGACCGGCGCCGTGGCCGTCGGGGCCGAAGCGCTGGCGCGCCCATGAGACGACCTGGTCGTAGAGCGCGACGTCGGTGACGAACTTCGTTTCGCGGGCACGGTGGCGCGTCTCGCGCGTGGATGCTTCCGGAAGGGCGCTCATCGGCTCGGCGTCTCCCCGAGCAGCACGGCGCGACGCCGCTCCACGAAGGCCCGGAGATCCTGTACGCCCGACTCGAACGCTTCGACGCTGTAGAGCTTGCGGGTGTCGGCCTTCACGTCGGCCGCGATGAGCGCCTGGTACTTCGCGGCCAGCGGGCCGAGCCGGTTCCAGTCGAGCCATTTCGTCGCGATCGCCCGCACGTAGCCCAGGTAGCGGCTGCGGAGCGCCGGAACAGCCAGGAGCTTCGACCGCAGCGGCTTCGACGCGTCGTCGAGCCCGACGAGCGGGTCGAGCGTGGCGTCGCCCTCCATCATCCGCCCGCCGCGCCCGCCACGTCCGAATCCTCCGCCCGGCGGCGGGCCGAATCCTCCGCCCGGCGGCGGGCCGAAGCCTTCGCCCGGCGGCGGGCCGAAGCCCCGTCCTTCGCCGCCAGGAAACGCCTCGTTCACGTCGTGCGGCAGCGTGTGGAAGCGCCCCGCTGGATCGAGATAGATGTCGTAGTCGCTCGCGCGCGTCCAGTAGCCGTCGCTGTTGACGAACACGACCTCCAGCGCGAGGAACTCGAGCGTCTCGTCGACGTCGAGGATGGGCTTCAGAGCCGCCTCGAGCCGATCGGGCGGCGTCTGGTTCAACACCTTCGTGAGCGCGATCAGAGCGGCCCAGGCCTTCGGGTCGTCCTTCGTCCGGATGTCGTAGATTCGCCGGTATGCCGCCACGTCGTCGCCGAGGTACTCCAGGCCGCCGCGGCCGTTCGGGCTCCCGGGCACCTTCCAGCGCGAACCGCCCTCGACTTTGTACCAGCGCTCGAGGAACGACTTGTTCACCTGCTCGACGTTGATGTAGATGCCGCGGTTCTCGCCGTTGGCCACGACACGGACGTAGTTGGCGCTGGGCGAAGGGATGTACTCGCGCGCCGCCTCCAGATAGAACACCGGACGCAGATAGGTGGGATCGCCGTTGGCGTTCAGCAGATTGAGCGTTTGATAGCCCTGGACGTCCTGCTTGCCGTGCACCCAGTCCACCGTGACGTTCAGCGAGAGCTTGCGGTCCTTCGGCACCATCATGAAGGACGACATCCCGCGCGTGCGCACACCGACGTCTCGATAGGTCTGACCGTCGACGCGCAGCGTGGCCGGCACCTCGATGTCGGTGTCGTTGAACGCGACGACCTCCTCGTCCCAATCGTCGTTCTCGAACTCGAAGATCAGCGTGCGCAGCGTGCCGGGGTCGTAGAACGACACGGACGCCGGAAACGTCTGCGCCCGCGTCGCGTCGAACTTCGGGCTGGGTTGCGCGGGACCGGCCGTCGTCCCGCCGCGGCCACCACGGCCGAAGCCCCGCGCCGGCTGCGTCTCGAGAAACGCGCGAGCGTCTCGGCGCTCTTCGGCACTCAGCCGGCCGTTGCCGTCCTTGTCGAACTGCCGCAGGACCTCGCGGGTTTGCGGCACGCCCCCGCCCGGAAACTGCTCCGCGCGGGACGTCACCATGGCGCCTGGCGACAACGCGGCAGCGGACGACAAGAGGGCAACGAGCATCAATGTGCGGCGACGTGAAGCCATGACGCGCTCCATTCGGAGTTAACGCACTCCGCGTGCTGTGTTACGACGGTGTAACACGTCCCGTTCCTCGAGATATCGGCCGATCGCCCCGACATCTGGGGTTTCACGGAAATGTCACAAGGCGGGTGGTGGTTCCCCGCCCCACCGAGGCCGGGGATGCGATGGAACCTACAGAACCGGCGTGACGGCGGCGGCGGCGCGCCGGGCTTTGTCGAGCGCCTCTTGGATGCTCGCGCCTCGGGCGAGCGCGACGCCCATCCGACGGTGACCGTGGACGTCCGGTTTCCCGAACAGCCGCACCTGGGTGTCGGGCTCGACGAGCGCGCGATCGACGTGATCGAACCGCACCGTGTTCGACGTCCCTTCCACGAGGATGACGCTCGAGGCGGACGGCCCATGGGTGCGGATGTTGGGAATCGGCAGGCCGAGCATCGCGCGCGCGTGCAGCGCGAACTGCGACAGATCCTGCGAGATCATCGTCACCATGCCGGTGTCGTGCGGCCGGGGCGAGACCTCGCTGAAGATCACCTCGTCGCCGCGCACGAAGAGCTCGACGCCGAAGATCCCGCGCCCGCCCAGCGCGGCAGTGACCCGTGCCGCCATGTCGCGAGCGCGTGCCAGCGCGGCGTCGCTCATCGGCTGCGGCTGCCACGACTGGTGATAGTCGCCGTGCACCTGGATGTGGCCCACCGGGTCGAGGAACGACACGCCGCCGGCGTGCCGCACGGTGAGCTGCGTGATCTCGTAGTCGAATTCGACGAAGCCCTCGACGATGACCTTGCCGGCGCCCGCCCGGCCGCCTTCCTGCGCGTAGCGCCAGGCGTGGTCCAGATCGCCGGCGGATCGCACGGTGCTCTGCCCCTTGCCGGACGAGCTCATGATCGGCTTGATCACGCACGGGTACCCGATCGCCGCGACGGCGCGATCGAAGTCCTCGCGCGTCGCGGCGAACCGGTACGGCGAGGTCGCCAGCCCGAGCTCCTCCGCGGCGAGACGCCGGATGCCTTCGCGGTTCATCGTGAGGTGCACGGCCCGCGCGCTCGGAATGACCGTGAAGCCTTCCTGCTCCAGCGCGACGAGCTCCGCCGTCGCGATCGCCTCGATTTCCGGCACGATCAGATGCGGCCGCTCGCGCTCGATGATCCGCCGGAGCGCCGCGCCGTCCAGCATGTCGATCACGTGGCAGCGATCCGCCACCTGCATCGCCGGCGCGCGATCGTAGCGGTCGACGACGATGACCTCGACGCCGAACCGTTGCAGCTCGATGGTGACTTCCTTGCCGAGCTCGCCGCCGCCGCAGAACAGCACGCGCGTGGCCGTGGAGGTGAACGGCGTACCGATCGAACCGGAGGAAGGCGTCATGCGAGCGGGATTATAGCGGCGGCGGCCCGTGAACACTGCGGCCTACCAGATCACCCGGACGTGGCCGGACTCCCTGATCGCGGCATCTCGCGTGACGAGCGGGAGGTTCAGGTCGCGAGCGGCGGCGACGATGAGCGCGTCGAAGGGGTCGCGCGTGAAGCGCAGCTCGTCGGCGTCGAACACCTGCGCCGCCGAGAGCTCCAGCGGTTGGTACGCCGGGTTGCTGAAGAGGTCGCCGAAGAACGCGCGAACCGACCTGTGCAGGTTGATGCGCACGGCGCGCGCGAGCAGGCCGACCTCCCAGATCACGGCGGCGGGCACGTAGACGAGGCTGCGGCCCGCCTCGGCGGCCGCGAAGTGCGCCCGCGCCTTCGGTCCGAGCACGCCGCCGCCCGACGCGTGAAAGATCAGCGCGTGCGTGTCGGTGACGACGGCACTGTGCTCAACCACGGCCGCGTCTCCGATCCTGCGAGGTCCGCGATGGCGCCAGCGGCTCGGCCCGCTCGCGCGCGACGATCGGACGATGCGTCGACTGCGTGAACAGATCGCGCACCACGTCCTTGGCCCGATCGAGCGTCGAATCGTCGGCGGCAATGTCCACGGTCCCGACGACCGACCGAGGTTGGTCGCCGCCACGCCCGCCGCTCCTCGCCGCCGTCACGATCTCGTCGAGGGCGTCGCTGAGGCTCCGCTTCTTCCGGCTGGCGACCCGCCCCTTGAGCCACAACACGTTGGCATCGTCGAGTGTGATAGATAGAGGCTTCTTTGGCATGAACATACGATAGCATGGGGAGCCGGACCTCTCCTCGCGCCCGAGGCGGCGTCCCGCCTGAGAAGGCGCCATGCGCGACGCCTCGTGAAAGGTTCGCAGGCAGGAGTTGATTCCGGCCGGTACGGCCGGTAAGGTGTCGGCAGTCCATCCGCCGACCATGATGCGCCTTGCTGCCGCGGCTGCCCTGCTGCTACTGCAGGTGACGTCCGCGCCGACGCCGCCCCCTCCGCCGTTTCCCAGCACCGCGACCCTGGCCGAGCGGCGCCAGCAAGCGGAGGCGCGCCCGCTCTTCGCGCGCAGCGATCCGCTCGCGTTCACGCTCGAGGCCGACTTCAAGGCCATCGATCGCGACCGTCGTCCAGAGAGCACGACGACGTATCCGGCGACGCTCACGTTTGCGGGACCGGACGGCACGACCGTCGCGCGCGCGATTCGCGTGCGCGGGCGCGGCCACACGCGCCGCAACGTCGCCACCTGCGACTTCGTCCCGCTGAGGCTGGAGTTCACGAAGGGCCAGATGGCGGGCACGCCGTTCGCCGGCCAGGACGCGCTCAAGCTCGGCACGCATTGCCGGCCCGCGGCGGTGTTCGACCAGTACGTGCTCCGCGAGTACAGCGCCTACCGGATCCTGAACCTGCTCACGCCGTATTCGTTTCGTGCCCGGCTCGCGCGCGCGACCTACGTCGACACCGCCACGGGAAAGACCGTCGCCGGACGAGCCGCCATGTTCCTCGAAGACGATGACGACGTGGCGAAGCGGATGGCGGGCCGGGTGAACGAACGCCGCGTGTTCGGCTTCGACCGGCTCGATCCCGAGCATCTTCTGCTCGTCGGCCTCTTCGAATACATGATCGGCAACACGGACGTCGCGTTCAAAGCCCAACACAACGTCCGCGTGGTCGAAACGCCGGCGGATCGCCGCTATGCGGTGCCGTACGACTTCGATTACTCGGGGCTGGTCAACACGCGCTACGCCGTCGTCGATCGGACGCGCATCCGAGGGATCACGACGGTCAGGGAACGCCTGTATCTCGGGCCGTGCCGGCCGATGCCCGCGCTCCTCGCCGCACTCGATACGTTTCGCGCGAAGCAGGCGGACGTCGTCCGCATCTACGACGCCATTCCAGGGATGACGGACGGGTCGCGCCGGGAGGCGCTCGACTACCTTGCCGGCTTCTATCGCGACATCGGCCGCGCCGCCGTCGTCGAGCGCGCGTTCGTCGACGGCTGCCGGTCGGATGGCTGAGGACCGGCCCACCGATCGACGGGCCGCCGCTGCCTCGCTACCGCGCCGCCGGCGACTCCACCTCGAATAGCCGGACGTTCGTCATCGTCCAGTCGGGCGCGTCCGGCCGTTCGTCGGTCTGCGTGATGCGCACGAGCTTCGCGCGCACGGGGGCGAAGACCACGACGTTGCGGCCCGGCGCACCTCGGCCTTCGGCGACGGCCTTCCCCCATTTCTTGCCGTCGACCGACGTCTCGACCTTGAACGTCCTGGGGAACGGCACGGGAGGCGCTGCGGCCCCGGCGGCCGCGCCCCGGCCGCCTGCGCCGCCGGCGCGCCCCGCCGGCACGTCGAACTGGATCTCGGTCACGAGCGCCGGCTGGGGAAGCTCGACCTGGTACCACATCCCTGCCGCCTGCGGTGCACCGGCCGACCACGTTCGCATCGACAGGGCGTTGGCCGCCATCGCGCTGTTGTGGCTGGCGGTCACGTTCCACGTCGGCTGCGGATCGAGCAGCCGCGGGAGCGTCGCCTCGACCTCCGGCTGCGTCCAGGGCGTGCGGCGCGCCGTCGTGAGCGCGCGCACGCGCGCCACGTCGGCTGCCGTCACGATGCCGCCCGCATTGCCGAAACTGGTGCGGACGTACGAGGCGATCGACGCGATCCATTCGTCGTTGTTCATCCCCATCGGCACCATCACCTCCGAGTACGACATCCCGTCGATCGGACCGCCGATCCCTTTGAGCAGCGTCTTGACCACGTAGTCGCGGTGACCGTTCACTCGCGGCGACCCGGCCAGCGACGGCGCCATCATCTGGCCGGCCGCGGCGCCGGCCAGAGCCCGTCCGCGGCCATCGTCTCCATGGCAACTGAAGCACAGCTCGCCGTAGATCGTCGCGCCGCGATCGATCAACTGCTGCTGCTCGGCGGTCATCACGGCACCACGTCCGCCACGGCCCGCCGGCGGACGCAGGATCAGATCGCCCAGGTCCTTCAGCCCCTTGGATCGGTTGGCGTCCTGCGCCGTCCTCACCACGTCCGCGACATCGGAGACCTTGAAGAGATTGAGCGTCATCACGGCCTGGATCGCGACGTCGGGATCGGCGTCCCTGGCCATGGCGCGGTAGTCCGCCTCGAAGGTCCGATTGCCGGCCTTGTAGAGCGTCTCGCTCGCGCGGATGGCCTGCACGCGCATCCGGGCACTCGGGTCCTTCATCGCGTCGCGCACGAGCGCCGCATCGAGCGAGCCCAACCCTTCGAGCGTCCAGAGCGCGTGGAAGCGTCCGACGAGGCTGGCCGACGTGCGCGCGAGCTGCTGGAGCGCCGGCACGACCGTCCGATCGTGCTTCAGCACGAGCAGCCGCTGCGCCGTGTCTCTCCACCAGCCGTTCACGTGCGTCAGATGCGCCACGAGCTGCGCCGGCGATTCGTCGAGCATCCGCGGCGCCGTGCGATCCAGCGCGATCGCCGGCACCGCCGGCCGCGCCGGCATCGTCGCCGTGGCCGCGACCGCCGGCAGGCCGTCGAACCGCAGCCGCCAGACGCGTCCGTGGTTCGTCGCCTTGTCGAGCCCGTACTGCTCGATCTTCGCGCGAAGATACGTGCCGCGGCCGGTCCAGTTCTTGTCCTGGATGATGCCGTTGTACATGTCGACGATGTAGACGGCGCCGTCGGGGCCGAGCTTGATGTTCAGCGGCCGGAACAGCGGGTCGGTGCTGACGATGAACTCCGATCCCGGATACGCGTTCTTCAGGACCGTGATGCCGTCGGCCTTGGTCACCTTCGCGCGCCGGACGAGGCGGCCGACCGGATCGCAGAACAGCAGGTCGCCGAGCATGTCGGGGTAGCGATCGCTTCGGACGATCTCCTGTCCATTCGTGGACGTGAAATGGTTCAGCGCGTCGATCGGCATCCGCACGCGGGGCATGCCGCCCTGCATGTCGCCGATGCCGGGCGCGGGCCAGACCACGTCGAATCCCGGCTCGAACTGGTCGGCGAGGTTGTACGACCCGTAGTGGATCGGCACCTGAAAGTTGACCGGCCCGCGCTCGCCGCCCGAATTGACGAACCACATCTTCCCGTCGTCATCCATCGTCAGGCCCCACTCGGCACCGTTCGGCCCAGTGGGCTCGCGGAGGATGCCGGAGGGCGTCCAGCGGAACCGGAACGCGTTGTAGGTCGTGTAGATCCAATTGTCGAGGCCCCAGACGAGGCCACTCTGCTCGTGCTGCACGTTGCCGTCGCGGTTCGAACCGACGCCCGTGTAGAAGACCTTGCGCACGTCGGCGACGCCGTCGCCATTCGTATCGGTGAGCAGCACCACGTCGTCCGAGTGCGTTTCGTTCATCAGGATGCCCCGATCGATCGGCAGCAGCATGCGCGGCAGGACGAGCTTTTCGGCGAAGACCGTGTGGCGATCGAAGATGCCGTCGCCCTTCGTGCTCTCGTGCAGGCTGATGCGGCTGACGGGATCGATCTGGCCCGTTCCGTCCGCGTCGCGCATGAACGTGCGCATCTCGGCGACGTACATGCGGCCGTTGCCATCGAAGGCGATCGTCGCCGGGCTGACGATGTCGGGATCGGAGAGCACGAGCTCGAGGCGGAAGCCGGGCGGCAGGATGAAGCGCTTCGCCTCGTCGGCCGGCGTCAGCGGCGTCACGGGCGGCTTCGGCGTGAAGTCCGCGACCGTGTTGGCGGGATCGGCGACGTTCGCGCCGCCCTGACCGCGAGCGCCGGCCGGGGGCGCCACGACACCGCGGCCTTGCGCGGCGCCGCGGCCCGGGCCGCCGGCCGGGAGCGCCTCCACGGAGGGCGCTGGTTGATCCTGGGCCCTGGCGACAGGCAGTTGGCCGGACGCCGCGAGGGCGACCAACGCGAACAGTGCGAGCGCACCGGAACGGCCTGCTCGGCGATTCCTCCAGACAGCCATGCGGTTCCTCCAGCGAATCGTGCGCAGTAGCTTACGCGCCGCGGCCGAGGACGGCGAAGGAAAAACCGTGCTGGTCCGAGAGCGTGCCTCGGAATAACCCTCACGTGCTGCGGAAATACCCCAAACGGTCAAGGCCATGCCGTTGACGGATGCACCGTTGCCACGAAGAGCGACGGATCCGCCGTGGCTGTCCCTTTGCAGGGCGCATCGTCGCCAGATCCTCGCAGCAGGTTGGGGTGACATGGGTGGCGCGCAGGCACTCCGCAATCTCGTCCTAGGCTTCACGGTGTGCCTCGTCGCCGGCGGGGCCGCGGCACAGACGCCGGCTTACATCGGGGAGGCCCGGTGCATCGAATGCCACGGACAGGAGAACCAGCACTTCGACGACTCGGTGCACGCCAAGGCCTTTCGGCTGAATCCAAGAACTGACATCGAGCGCCGGAGCTGCGAGGCCTGTCACGGGCCGGGATCGCTGCACGCCAAGAACGGCGTCGACAAGACGCTCATCATCGGCTTCACGAAGGCGTGGGGTACGCCGGTCGAGACGCAGAACGGCCAGTGCCTGACCTGTCACGAAGGCGGCAACCGCCTGCACTGGCCTGGATCGGCGCACATGTCCAACAAGGTCGCCTGCGCCGACTGCCACAACCCGATGCGCAGGACGTCGGCCGACGTCTCCTTGGTGCGGCAGCGCATCACCGAGACCTGCTTCCAGTGCCACCCGCAGGAGCGCGCGGAGTTCCGCAAGCGGTCGCACATGCCCGTCCTCGAGGGCAAGATGACGTGCGTCGACTGCCACAACCCGCATGGCTCGGCGACGCGCTCGCTGCTCAAGGCCGACTCGGTGAACGACGTCTGCTACGCGTGCCATGCGGAGAAGCGCGGCCCGTTCATCTGGGAACACGCGCCGGTTCGTGAGAGCTGCCTCAATTGCCATCAGCCGCACGGCTCGAATCACGACAAGCTGCTCGTGAGCGCGCGTCCGTATCTCTGCTCGCAGTGCCACAACCCGCCGGTCGGCCATCCCGGGCAGTTCTTCCGGGACGGCCAGACGGCCGCGTCCGCGCTCGTCGGCGGAGCGCAGAGCGCACGCGTCATCGGGCGCTCGTGTCAGAACTGCCACACCGCCGTGCACGGCAGCAACCATCCGGCCGGCGCGCGGTTCCAGCGCTGACGAGGAGGAGCCGATGTTGATTCGTCCTGCGACACGCCTCCTGCTCTGCTGCGGCGCGTGGGGGCTCGCGGCGCTCCCGGCCTCCGCCCAGGAGCACGCCGGCAACGCCATGAATCCCGGCATCGCCAGTGCCGTCGTGGAACGCGATCCGGTGGGCATGGGCCTCGCTCACGTTCCGCGCACGCCGACCGGATTCCTGATCCCGACCCCGGCCCGGTCGAAGGAGCCGCGCCGGACGGCCGGCGGCTGGCTCTACAGCGCCCAGGTGGACTTCGGCGCGCTCGGCACCAGCGGCGACGATGGCAACGCGAAGTTCAAGGAGTACAAAGACCTGTCGAACGGCGCCTACCTCGACAGCTTCGCCATGTCGCTCGAGAAGGCGGGCTCCGCGGGATATCTCGAAGTGCTCGGCGGCGGCATCGCACGCACCGACCAGTTCCTCACGGTCCGAACAGGCAAGTACAACGCCTGGCGGCTCCGAGGCAGCTTCAACGAGACGCCGCACGTGTTCACGACGACCTACCGGTCGCTATGGACGGGCCTCGGCAGCGACACGCTCCTCTTGTCGGGCCTGACGCCTGGCGGCGGTGCCAGTGCCGCCGCCGCGCAGACGGCCATCCAGACCACGCTGGCCAACACGGCGACGACCGAGCTCGGCCTCACCCGGCAGAAGGGCATCCTCCGGCTCGATCTCACGCTGCCGGCGAACTGGAAGTTCTACACGAGCTACACGCGGGAACGCCGTGAGGGATCCCGGCCGTTCGGGCTGGTCTTCGGCGGCGGCGGTGGCGGCGGCAACGTCGAAGCGCCCGAATCGATCGACATGACGACGAACGACGTGGTCACCGGGCTGACGTTCGCGCGCGGGCTCACGAACCTGAACGTGCAGGCGACCGCGTCGTTCTTCACCGGCGGCATCGACACGCTGACGATCCAGAACCCGTTGTTCGTCACGCTGAACACCATCACCGGCGTCCCGGCGAGCTCGTTCACGCAGGCTCGGTACGCGATGCCGCCGGACAACCGCTACTACAACGTGCGCGCGGAGCTGGCCCGGAGCCAGCCGGCGCTCGCCGCCAGCCGATTCACGGGCCTCGTGTCGATCGCCCGGTTCCAGCAGAACGACGACCTGCTGCCATGGACGGCCGAGCCGCTCACGGCCGGAGTCATCAACGGCGTGTCAGCCGCCAACCGGTGGAACACGACGGACGCGCTGACCCGCAAGACGTCGGGTGCCGAGATCGACACGACGCTCGTGGACCTGGGCTGGTCGCTGCGGCCGGCGAACGCGCTCGACGTGCGCGCGAAGGTCCGCTACTACGACACGAACAACTCGACGGAGTTCTTCGCGTGCAACCCGTTGACGGGTCAGTGGGGGCGCCTCATCAACGACGGCACCGGCGGAGCGTTCGCCACGCCGAACCTGACGGCCGGGAACAACCCGGCCGGCACGCTGGCCACCGGCTACAACGGCACGGGCTGCGACCTGGCGCGCACGATCGCGCTCGGGCTCGTGCCCGCCGCGGGCAACGTCAACATCCGGAACATGCCCTTCGAACACCGGCAGCTCACCGCGCGGGTGGCAGCCGACTATCGCTGGAATCGTCATCACAGCCTGGAGCTCGCCTACGAACGCGATGCGTTCCACCGCGCCTATCGCGAGCGCGACGAGACCTGGGAGCACCGGATCAAGGCCACCTACGTGAACCGGGGATTCGACTACGGCACGCTGCGCCTCGCCTACGAGTACGGCAACCGGCGCGGCAGCGAGTACGTGGCCGATCCGTACGAGCCGTTCCTCAGCGGCTCGTTCGGGCCGCTGCCGTCGGCGCCGACCAGCAACGTCGCGAACTGGCTGCACAACATCGAGCAGTTCCGGAAGTTCGATCTGGCGGACCGCAATCAGCACACGGCGAACGCCCGGCTGAACGTGGCCCTGCTGCCGTCCGTCGACGCCGCTGTCGGCCTGCTGGCCCGCGACGCGGCTTTTCCGTCATCGCTCTACGGCCGCGCCGATCACCAGCGGCAGGTCTCGCCGAACGTCGACGTGACCTGGCAGATCTCGAATGACGCGAGCGCCAGCGCGTTCGCCTCCTTCCAGCGCTCGCGGATGTACCAGGTCGGCCTGCAGCCGAACGGCTGCGTGCTCGGCAACTCGTACTACTTCTTCAGCGACGGCTCCATCCAGACGAACGCGACCGGCATCGCGCCGGCGGCACCGGCAGGCACGACGCTCGTGGCCACCCAGCTCGTGCTGCCGTCGAACTGGCTGTCGCTCTGCGGAAACGCCGCGGCCGACAGCCCGCTCTACCCGACCAGCCGCGCCTGGAACGTGACGCAGCGCGACCGCAACAACGCCGCGGGCCTGACCTATCACAACGGCTTCGGCCGGGCGACGCTCGATCTCGTCTACACCCGCATCCGCAGCCGCACGGCGATCGACTACGGCTACAACGCCGCCGCCCTCGCGATTCCCACCGCTCAGGCCGCGCTCGCGGGCTCCGGCTGGTCGGACCTCGTGTTCGACCAGCATCTCGCTGACGTCGACCTGTTGCTGCGGTTGACCTCGCGCGCCGGCCTCCACCTCATCTACCGGTACGAACGCGGGCGCATCCAGGACTGGCACTACGACGGCGTCGCCGAGAATCCGGCGCCGGCCAACAACGCCGTGTACCTCGACAACGGGCCGCAGCACTACAAGGTCCACGTCGGCGGCGTGCTGTTTCGACTCGACCTGTGAGGATCGCCATGCGTGTCGACGACACTCGAGCCCCACGACGATCTGCGGGGAACCCGCGACGCTGGCTGATCGCCGCGGCCCTCGTGCTCTCCGTCGGCGCCCCGGCCAGCGGGCAGGAAGGCACCGATCCCGGCGATCCGCGCCTCTGCATCGCCTGCCACGCCGTGCTCGGCACGCCCGCCGTGCCGGGAGCGTCGATTCTCGCCGCCCAGCGCGCGGACTATCTGTACAAACAGCTCAAGGACTACCGAAGCGGCCGGCGGCCGAGCGCCGTCATGGTGCCGGTCCTCGGGGTGGTCGGCGGCTCGCAACTCAAGGAGATCGCGGCGTTCTTCGCCAAGCAGGCGCCGGTGCCCGGAATCGTGGAGGACCCGTCGCTGCTTCCGGCCGGCAAACAGCTCTACGAGAACGGCAACGCGGCGACGGGCGTGCCGAACTGCATGGGATGCCACCAGGCGGACGGCGGCGGCAGCCCGAACTACCCGCGCATCGCCGGTCAGATGCAGTCGTACGTGACGGTGCAGATGGACGAGTTCAGGAAAGGCACACGCGCGAACGACCGCGCGGGCGTCATGCGGCTCGTCGCCTCACGCATGACCGACAGCGAGATCAAAGCCGTCGCGGAGTACATCGCGAGCCTGTCGCACACGCCCGAGTAGCCAGCCGATCGCGCCGCGCGGGCCTCTCGCCCGGATCGAGCGCAACGCGAATCGTCACGTCGCCGCTGACCGCCGTGAAGCACCACGCGATCGACCCGCCTGCGGGCCTACGAACGCGGCGGCGGAACGATGCGAAGGTAGGGCCGCGGGGCCTCCCAGCCGCCAGGATAGATCGTTCTGGCTTCCTCGTCCGACACGGCGCCGGAGATGATCACGTGCTCTCCCTGCTTCCAGTTCGCGGGCGTCGACACCTCGTGCTTCGCGGTGAGCTGCAGCGAATCGATCACGCGCAGCACCTCGTCGAAGTTCCGGCCCGTGCTCATCGGGTAGACGATCATCGCCCTCCAGCGAGGCGCCGGAAGCGACCCGGAACGCGGGGCGGTGACAGGTCTCAGAAGCGTGCGACCGACTCGACCACGACGAACAGCCCGGCAAGGCCGAGCGCGGCGGCGAAGCCCCGCTGCAGCCGCGGCCCCGACACCCAGGGCGCGAGGCGCGCACCGGCCGTCATGCCGCTCAGGCTGCCGGCGAGAAACGGCACGGCGATGTTCCAGGACACTTCGCGGCCGCCCACGAGCATCGAGACGAGCGCGACCGTGCTCACGAGCGCCATCACCATGAGCGACGTCCCGACCGCGCGCAGCATCGACGTCCCGGTCGCGAACAGCACTGCCGGCACGACGACGAATCCTCCGCCGACGCCGAAGATGCCGGAGAGCAAACCGGTCAGCACGCCCGCACCGGACAGCACCGATCGGCATCGCCACGACAGCCGCTTCGACGCCGCGCACACCGCCGTGCTCGCCAAACCTTCCTGCCCGGCCATCATCCACGTGCGCACGCTCACCAGCGTCACGAGCGCGCCGAAAAGCGTGAGGAGCATCGCTTCGGGAAGCGTGCCGCCCCACCACGCGCCGACAGGAGCGCCGACGATGCCGCCGAGCGCGATGAGCGTGCCGGCGTGCGTGTCGACCTCTCGGCGCCGTAGCCTGGTCCGGAAGCCGACCACCGCGGAGGCCACGACCGACAGCAACGAGATGGCAATCGCGTGAGGTGGATCGATCGACAGGCCGTACACGAGCAGCGGCACGGCCAGCGTGGCGCCGCCGGCGCCCGTCAGGCCGAGGGCCAAACCGACGACGCTTCCGAGGAGAACGGACTCGAAGACGAGCATGACTCGGGCCTCGAGGCAGAGGCACACCGGCACGAACCGTGTGCTCGAACCTCGCGGCTCTCATCAGGGTAAACGAACGCCGCGCGCAACGCGGCGAGTCCAGCATCGCGGCCGCATGGGTGCCCGTCGTCGCGTGCGTCCGGCTGCGCGCTCGAATCGCTGTCGAACCCTCTCGCATCGGCCGTCGCGCGCTTGGTGCGGAAGACGCCGTCGCGCAACCGCGACGCGAGATCGTTTCCGACGACCCGGGCTCCGGCGACGGCTCACCGCCGTCCGCTCGTTCGATCGGCGCCGGATCGAGAAAGAGGCGCTACGCAGGGCCGTGTTACTTGCCCGGCCCTGCCTCGTACACCTTCAAGCTCGAGATGACCCAGGCCGGCGCGTCCGCGACGGTGTCGGTCTGCGTGACCTTGATGAACTTCGCGCGCTGCGGCGTGAACCCGATCGCGGTGTGCGCGCCGGTGCCCTTGCCGGTCGCGACCGGCTTCGTCCACTTCGCGCCGTCGAGCGAGAGCTCGACCTGATAGCCACGCGGGAACGTCGGCTGCGGCGCGCCAGCTCCGCCGCCTCGCCCGGCCCCACCGCCTCTCGCCGGAGCCGGCGCGGGCGAATCGAACTCGATCTCGGCGACGTTCACCGGCTGCGGCAGCTCGATCTGGAACCACATGCCCGCCGCTTGCGGCGCGTTCGTCGACCATGGGCGGACGGCCATCAGCGCAGCGGACGCGTTCTCGGCGCCATGGCTGGCCGACAGCTTCCAGGCTGCGTGGTTCTCCAGCCGTCGCGGCAGCGTCGGCTCGAGCTCCTTGTACGTCCACGGCTGCTTGCGGCTCGCGGTCGCCGCGCGCAGCCGCGCCACGTCGCCGGCCGTCACCATGCCGCCGGGATTGCCGAACGCCGAGCGGACGTAGGAGGCGATCGACGCGATCCACTGATCCGTGTTCGTCCCCATCGGCAGCATGATGTCCGACCCGGCGCCCTCACCGAGCGGGCCCGTGATGCCCTTGAGCAGCACCTTGACGATGTAGTCGCGATGGCCGTTGATGCGCGGCGAGCCGGCCAGCGATGGCGCGAGCGTCGCGCCGGCCGCCCCGCCAGCCAGCGGCGCGCCACGGCCGTCGCCGCCATGGCAGCTGTAGCACAGCGACTCGTAGATCTGCTTGCCCTCGTCGACCCACTTCGCCTCTTCGGGCGTGAGCGTGCCCGCGCCCGCGACGGCCGGCGCCGGCGTCAGCAGGAAGTCGCCGATCGCCTTGACGCCGCGCGCCGTCTTCGCCGCTTGCGTCGCCTTGACGAGATCGGCGAAGTCCGCCGGCTTGAACGTGCTCAGCGTCAGCATCGCCTGGACGACGACGTCGGTGTCGGCGTCGTTGAGCGCGGTACGGTAGTCGTTCTCGAACGATCGGTCACCGGCCTTGTAGAGCGACTCGCTCGCCCGGATCGCCTGGATCCGCATGCGCGGGTTCTGGTCGCTCATCGCCTCGCGCACGAGCCCGGCGTCGAGCGTCCCCAGGCCCTCGAGCGTCCAGAGCGCGTGGAACCGGCCAACCAGGCTCTGCGACGATCGCGCCATCTGCTGCAGCGCCGGCACCACCGACCGATCCTGTCTGAGCACGAGCAGCCGCTGCGCCGTATCGCGCCACCAGCCGTTCGGGTTCGTCAGATGGGCCACGAGCTCGGCGGCTGTCTCGCTCAGCATCCGCGGCGGCGTGCGATCGAGCGCGATCGCCGGCACGGCCGGTTGCGTCGCGGCGCCGCCTTCGGCGACGCCCGCCGGGATGCCGTCGTACTTCAGCCGCCAGACGCGGCCGTGCCCGACGACTTTGTCGAGCTGGTACTGCTGGATCTTGTAGCGAAGATACGTGCCCTTGGCCGTCCAGTTCGCGTCCTGGATGATGCCGTGGTACATGTCGACGATGTAGATCGCGCCGTCCGGACCGGTCTTGACGTTCACCGGACGGAACAGCGGGTCGCTGCTCGCGATGAACTCGGCGGCCTGGTACGCGTTGCGCACCTGCGTGATGCCGTCGGTCTTCACGATCTTCGCGCGGCGGATGATGCGGCCAACCGGCTCGGCGAAGAGCAGATCGCCGCTGAGATCCGCCGGCAGCCGGTCGGTGCGCACGACCTCGGGCCCGGTCGGCGACGTGAAGTGCGCGAGGCTGCCGTTCGACGGCCGCACGCGCGGCATGCCGCCCTGGAAGTCGCCCGGCATCGGCAGGCCGTAGGGGATCTCGAATCCCGGCTCCCACTGATCCGGCACCATGAACGCGCCGTACTGCACGGGAATCTGGAAGTTCGCCGGGCCGCGCTCGCCCGCGGCGTTCACCAGCCAGATCTTCCCGTCGTCGTCCATCGACATGCCCCACTCGGCGCCGGGAGGGCCGGAGGGTTCGCGCACGATGCCGCGCGGCGTCCAGCGGAACCGGAAGGCGTTGTACGTGCTGTAGATCCAGTTGTCGAGTCCCCAGACGAACCCGCTCTGCGCCTGCTGGACGTTGCCGCTGCGGCCGGAACCGACGCCGGTGTAGAACACGCTCTTCTTGTCCGCGACGCCGTCGCCGTTGGTGTCCTGCAGGTACAGGACGTCGTCGGAGTGCGTCTCGTTGGTGAGGATGCCGTTGTCGAGCGGCAGGATCATGCGCGGGAACAGCAGGTTGTCGGCGAAGACGGTGTGCTTGTCGTACACGCCGTCGCCTTTCGTGCTCTCGTGCAGGCTGATGCGGCTCGTGGGCTCGTGCTGGCGGCCCGCGTCGACGTCGAGCATGTAGCTGCGCTCTTCGGCGACGTACATCCGGCCGTTGCCGTCCCACGCGACGACCGCGGGGCTCACGATGTCCGGATCGGAGAGCACGAGCTCGAGCGTGTAGCCGGCCGGCATGACGAAGCTCTTGCGCTGTTCGTCGGGCCGGCGCGCCAGGATTGGCGGCTTCTCGCCGTAGTCGCCGCCGACGTTGGGCGCGTCGGCCACGCCGGGCGCCGGCGGCGCCGCCGTGCCGCGGCCCGCCGGCGCGCCGCCAGCTCGCCCGCCCTGCCCTTCGCCGCCGCGGCCGGCGCCACGGCCCGCGCCGCCAGCGGGAGCCTGCGCGCCAGCCGGCGCGGCGCCCTGCGTGTGCACGAGCGAGCTGTAGCTCGACAGCACCAGCGCGGACGCGGACAAGAGCGCGGGCCAGATGCGGCGGAACGTCGTGGAAGGTCTGGTCATCGAATCACCGTCAGCCGACTCGTGAACCGCAGCACGACGCTGCGGATCGAACTCGCGGACTCTGAATTTCCAAGCAGGATATTCGCGGCGTCCGAACATGGCAAGCCGCGCATCGGCTCTCGGCTCGGGTGGGGTGAGACGACGGGAGCGGAGGACGCCGTGAAGAACACGATCGAACGCAAGGATGCGTCGCCACTGCGAGCCCAATCAGCCGGCCGAGCGCGGCACGCCCTCGCGTCGCAGCGACCGGCGCGCGCCGACGACCCGGGCGCTGATGCTCGCCCATCTGGCCGGTGGCACGCCGGATCGCTCGCGGTCCTGCGATCAGAGCCTGGCCAATGCCATCTTCGCGACGGACAGGTAGATACGCTTCGTCTGTTCGCCCGGCGACGTGGGGGCGATCACCTTGATCAGCACGTCGCCCTTCAACAGCCACGACGGCATGACGTCGCTGTAGTAGGCGGCGTCTGCGAGCCCGGCTGCGGCACCCGACCCCGTCAACGCTTCGATATCGACGTCCTTCTCGTTCATCAGCGATCGTCCCATCGCGACGGCGGCCTTCTCCGCATCCGCCTCGGCCTTGCCGCCCGTCCACACGACGGTGACGACCACGAGCGTCACCTTGCTGTTCGCTGCATCCGAGAGCTCGCAGGCGGTCTCGGTGTCGGACTGGATGTCGTGAAGGAGCGTGACGGCCTTGCCGATGATGGCCTCGACCTCCGCGCGATTCACGAAATCGCAGGCGTTCCTCCGCGCGGTCTCGCTACCTGGCGTCGCGGCAGTCGCCGTGCCCGCGCCAGCAGACGTTCCGGCATCTCTGCTGGAGGAGTTTCCGCCGCAGCCGCCCATCGCCAGCGTGAGTCCGATCGTCAACGCCGTGAAACGAACCGCGATCTGCGTGTTCACAGGCCCTCCGGCGGCTGATTATAGGTTCGCGCCCACGGGCCCGCGCGGCAATCCGGCCTGAATTCCCGCCTCTCCTCGGCGGCGTTGCGGGAGGCGGCTCGACGATTACAACCCGCGCTCGTCCTGCGACGCAGCCACCTGAGCGCAGGTACGTCCCCAAGCGATGGCGTCCCGGTCGAGGGCCAGCAGCGCGCCGATCTGCGAGGGCCTCTCCCGATACGCGAGCGCGCGTCCTCTACTCGGCCCCCACTCCCAGATACGTCCGAAGCTTCTCGTCGTCGAAGCGCACCTCGGCGGCCGGCTCGCGCGTCATGAGCGAGACCAGCACGCCGCAGAGGAAGCTCACCGGCATCGAGATGATCGCCGGGTTGCGAAGCGGAACCAGAGCCGACGGCCGATGAAGGAGATCCACCATCACGGTCGGGCTGAGCACGATCAGCCCCACCGCGAGCACGGCGCCGACGACGATCGAGGCGACGGCTCCGGCCGTCGTGAACCGGCGCCAGACGATCGACAGCAGGAGCGGCGGGAAGTTGGCGCTGCACGCCACGGCGAACGCGAGCCCGACCATGAACGCGACGTTCTGTCCTTTGAAGAGAATCCCGAGCAGCACCGCGACGATGCCGAACGCCACCGTCGCCAGCTTCGCCACGCGCACCTGCTCGTGCTCGGTCGCCTTGCCGCGCGTCACCACGTGCATGAAGATGTCGTGCGACAGCGCGCTGGCGCCGGCCAGCGTCAGCCCGGCGACGACCGCCAGGATCGTCGCGAAGGCGACGGCGGCGATGAATCCGAGGAACGGCGTCCCGCCGAGCAGCTCGGCCACGAGCGGCGCCGCCATGTTGCCGCCGGGATCGATCCGGCGAATGACGTCCCGCCCGACGAGGGCGGCCGCCCCGAACCCCACGACGGGAATGATCACGTAGAAGTAGCCGATGAGGCCGGTCGCGTAGAGCACGGACGACCGCGCCGCGCGCGCATCCGGCACCGTGTAGAACCGCATCAGGATGTGCGGCAGGCCCAGCAAGCCGAGCATCAGCGCCAGCCCCAGCGACATCGCGTCGATCGGATCCGTGACGAGCCCGCCGGGTTCCAGCGCCGCCTGGCCGTACTGCGTCGCCACGGCGGCGTACAGCGCACCCGGCGAGAACCCGTACTTCGCCAGGATCATCAGCGCGAGCAGCGTCACGCCGGACAGCAGCAGGATCGCCTTGATGATCTGCACCCACGTCGTGGCGATCATCCCGCCGAAGAGGACGTACGCGAGCATCACGCCGCCGACGATCACGACGGCCCACTCGTACGACAGCCCGAACATCAGCGTGATCAGGTTGCCGGCGCCGACCATCTGCGCGAGCACGTAGAAGAGCAGCGTGAGGATGCTCCCGAACGCCGACGCGATACGGACCGGTACCTGCCTGAGCCGGAAGGCGACGACGTCCGCGAAGGTGAACTTGCCGAGATTCCGCAGCGGCTCGGCGATCAGGAACATCAGGGCCGGCCAGCCGACCAGCCACCCGGTCGCGTAGATCATCCCGTCGTAGCCCCTCAGCGCCACGAGCCCGGCGATCCCGAGAAACGACGCCGCGCTCATGTAGTCGCCCGCGAGCGCGAGCCCGTTCTGCCAGGGACGGATCGACCGGCCCGCGGCATAGAACTCGCTCGTCGACCGGGTGCGCCGCGCGGCCCAGTAGGTCACGACGAGCGTGAGCGCGACGATCGACAGGAAGAACAGAACCGCCGAGGCCGTCGGGCTGCCGAGCGTGGTCTGCATCGTCCGCTCAGTCGCCGTGGAGCCGCCGGCGGAGACGGTCGGCCTCGGGATCGAAGTAGCGGTTCGCCCACACGACGTAGGCGGCCGTCAGCGCCCACGCGCCGACGATCACCGCGACGCCCACCGGAATGCCCACGGTCGTCACGCCATCGGCGAGCGTCCGCGACAGCCAGGCACGGTTCGCGGCAATCAGCAGGATGTAGCCGTAGTACAGCAGAAACAGCAGCGCAGAGAGCACGAGCGACACCCGCCACCGGCGGGCGAGCATGCGTCGGAACTCGGGCGAGTCGAGCAGCTCGCGATGTCGCTGCGACATGGACACGAGACTGTAGCAAAGTCCCGAGATCGAGGCACGGGACGCGCGTCAGTCCCTGAACTGGAATCGCCAGACGGCCAGCGAGGCGAGCCACGACAAGCCGAACAGCGCGACCATCAGGTAGCCCATCGCCTGGAAGTCGAGATCCTGAATCGTGCCCCAGATGCCCGTGTGCAACCCCAGCATCCGGCCGGCGACGATCGAGACCAACTGAATCGTCCCGATGCAGAGCGCGACGACGACCGAGAGGCCGGTGATCGTGAGGTTGTAGAACACCTTCCGCAGCGGATTCGCGAGCGCCCAGCCGTAGGCGCCGCACATCATCACGCCGTCGGCGCTGTCGAGCAGCGACATGCCCGCCGCGAACACGACGGGCAGGCTCAGCACGGCCGTCCACGGCAGGTCTTGCGCCGCGGCGACCCCCGCCGTCGTCAACAGCGCCACTTCGGTCGCGGTGTCGAACCCGAGCCCGAACAGCAGCCCGACCCAGTACATGTGGCGGGGCGCCGTGACGAGGCGGAACAGCCAGCCGAACCACCGGCTCATGATCCCGCGCGGCATCAGGCCGGCGTCGAGCGCCTCCGGGCCAGCGTGCCCCGCCCGCATCGCCCGAAACACCCGGTACACGTCCACTAGCACGATGAGGTTGACGATGCCCATCGCGTAGAGAAAGACGCCCGAGACCGTGGTGCCGACGTACGAGCCCACCGCGCGCAGCGCCGGCAGTTCCGCCACCACCGTCCTCGTCGTCAACGCGACGACGAGCGTGAGGGCGAAGACGACGGTGGAGTGGCCGAGCGAGAAGAAGAACCCGACACCGAACGGACGAGCGTCCGGGGCCATCAGCTTCCGCGTCGTGTTGTCGATCGCGGCGATATGATCCGCATCGAACGCGTGCCGCAAGCCGAACGAATACGCCAGCCCCGCGAGCCCGACGAGAAACGGATACTCGCGCGCCGCGATCGCCACCATGCCCCACCCCGCGAGGTGAAGCAGGACGATCACGCCGGCGTACCTAATCAACTGCGACCGCTCCACCGCACTGACTCGCGCCATGACCTCCCTATCTTACCGACGCGCGTGCATCGCTGCCGCCACGGTCACCCGGTCTTCCTGAGATCGACCGTGCCCCTTTCGGATGCGTCGCAGGTGAACCGGAAGTAGCTGCCCTTGAGCCGATCGCCCTCGACGACCGCGGTTACGTTCAACGTTCCGGAGAGCGTCGCGTAGTCGCATGCCAGCGGCGTCTGCGGCGTGAGCAGCCAGCTCACCGTGCTGCCGAGCCCACTGCCGTTCATGCTGCCGGCCTGTTGCAGCCCGGCGTCCGTGAAGTCGATCTTCCAGGTACCGCTGACGCTGATCGGCAAGGCGGTGACGTTCACGGTCACGAGACCGCGTCCGTGGACGTCGTCGACGACCTCGCCCTCCCACCGGCCCGCGAGCTCACGCGGTGCCGGAGAGGGCACAAGGGGGTTCTGGCTCGGTCCGCCGTGACACGCTCCCGAGAGCGGCGCCAACGACATGATCGCGATGACCCGAATTCCTCTGAGCAGCATGGGCCCCTCCTACCTGTCAGGCACGTAGAACGCGACGTAGCCGCTGCTCGATGCGGCGAAGGCCAGCGCACCGCTGACGGCCGGCGCCCATCCGAACTGGCCATCGGCCGGCTGCGTGCGGCCGCGCTCTCGGCCATCGTCTGGATCGAGCGCAACGAGCGGCCCGGCGAGGTGCGGCACCAGCACGGTACGCGTGCCGGCCGTCATCCCGAACGCGACCGACGACGCGTGAGGGAGACGCTGCCACCGCTGACGGCCGGTCAGAAGGTCGTACGCGGTGATCACACCCGACAGCGAGCCAGCCACGAGCACGCGCCCGGCACGCGCCAGCGGGCGATAGTCGACGCCCGCGGCGATCGGCATGACGCGGCGATCGACCGCGGGCCAGTGCCACAGGCCACGCCCGCTCGTGCGGTCGAGCACGTGGATGCGGCCGTCGGTGGCGGCGGCGACGACCGCAGAGCCGATAACCAACGGGCCGCCACCCGATCCGGTGGCGCGATCGGCCGGCGACCCGTCGCTGAACACCGCCCGCCAACGCTCCCGGCCCGTCTGGCCCTCGAGCAGCACGATGCCGCCCGCAGCCGCCCCCGCCGCGAACCCGACGACCACGTCGTCTCCGGCCGCCACCGGTGCGAACGCCGCCGCGCCGCGATCGTGCGTCACGTCCGCCGACCACCTCGTGATGCCGCTGCGCGCGTCAACGGCATGGACCCAGCCGGTGGACGATCCGGCGAACACGGTCTCACCGACCACACCGCCGAGATAGAAGCCGGGGCCGCCACCGTCCGGCGCATCGAAGCGCCATTGCCACGTCCCCACCTCGTCGAACGCCACGAGGCCATCGTCGCCCGTCACGACCCCGGCGGGCGTGGCGACGATGAGGGCTCCGCCGGTGAGCGAACCGCCGGACCCGGTTGGCCGGGTCCAGCGGACGTCGCCGCGCTCCTTGTCGATCGCCACCACCTCGTGCCGCCTCGACAGGAAATACACGAGATCCCCACGCACGGCCGGGATCCCGCGTGCCTCGCCGGCCACGCGCCAGGCCACCCGGAGCGCGCGCGGCTCGCTCGCCGCGCGCGCCGTGGAGGCGCCGCCGCCCACCAAGAGTGCGGCCAGCAGCGTCGTCTGACAACAGATCATGACGAGCGGCATCGCCATCACTGGATCGAGGTGTTGGTGGCCCACACGGGCTGACCGTCCGCGTAGATCACCACATTGCCATCGTCCTGCACCGCCAGGAAGGCGCCAGGGCGCCCGGGGGTGTCGGAGGCCCAGCGTGGCACGCCGTCGGCGTCGTACATCACCAGGTTGCCGTCTCCCTGCATCGCAACCACGCCGGTCGACTGGCCGTCGGTGTGGCTCGCCCAGATCGGCCGGCCCTGATCGTCATACAGGACCAGGTTCCCATCGCCCTGATACGCGAGGAACACGCGGCCGCCGCGGGACCGAACGATGTCACCTGGCCGGAGCAACTGATCGGGGAGCAGCTCGCCGCTGTCGATGGTGACGGGCTCGTGCGGGTCCCCAGGATTCGATCCGGAACCGCCGGATCCCCCGCTGCCTCCGTCGCCTCCACCGGCATCGCCCGGATCGGGATCTGGAGGCGGGGGGGCGGGAGAAGGTGCGGGCGACGGAGAAGGCGGCGGTGGCGGGATCGGCGCAGGCGCGGGCTCGCTCCCCCGCGGCGGTACGCCCACGTAGTTCACCAACGCGTGGTACAGCACGTCGTCGCTCTGCTGTTTCTCCTGCGTGTGCGCCGGCCCCTGGATCAGCAGGTTGGCGGCGCCCGGATACGCCTGTCGGTCGATCGGCACGACGCCGTCGTTGGGCATGCAGACCCAGATGACCGGGTGCGACACGAGCGCGCAGTACATCTGATCGATCATCAGCAACTGCGAGCCGAGGCCGATGAGCGAGAGCGCTTGCTCGATCGATGCCCAGTCGCCGGGAGCCGCGCGCCCGAGCAGCGCGTTGCCGTAGCCGATCAAGGTCCCGGCGGAGGCGTACAGCGTCACCGCGATCGCGTCGGCGTCTTGCGGGAGAACGGCGCGGGCCGGCCCCGCCCAGTAGTAGTTGTGCGCCACGCTCGCGATGCCGACGCGCTTCGGTGCGCTGGCCGCTTCGCGCGAGAGGTTGCCGTCGCTGTTCAGCGCGTTGAGGAAGCTGGAACCCGGCATCATCTGGTACGACACCGGCACCGTCGTCTGCACGCCGAGACCGGCGAAGAGACGGGTGACGGTGAAGACGCTGTAGTCCGAGGCGAACCGGAGACACTGCTGGACGGCGCCGATGACCCACGACGAGTCGGTGGGCACGGCGAACGCGCTGAGCACCCGATCGATCGCCCAGCGAGTCACGTCGTTGAACATCGCCCATTGCACGAGGTTCTGGAGGATCGGCGCACCGCCATGCGGCGTGCCGATCGTCACGATCCCGGCGAGGTTGTGGAGCTTGCTCCACTCGCGGGCGACGAGGCCGCCGTTGCTGTGCCCGACGGCCACGGTGGTGTTCGGCAGCGAGCCGAACTGGGCATTCGCCTGCAGGGCGGCCGCCTGGGCGGGGAACTCGTTCTGCCACGCGAGGCCGGGTATGCGGGCCTGCAGCGCCAGCGACTGCTGCAGGCGCGATGCGGCATCGGTCCAATCGCCGGCCGACGCGGCGAACCCGTGGAGGAACACGACCGGCCGATCGCTCGCCGCGGCGCTCGAGGTCCCGGCCGCAACGAGGATCGACATCAACAGCAGCCGACGAGCCGCGCGGCTCATCGTCCACCTCCCGCTCGCGGCGTCGCGCGGACGAGATCGACGTCGAGCAGATCCATTTCGCCCTTGCGCCCCGGCACCGCACGCTCGGCGCGAAGCCGCTTGCGCGCGAGCCCGCCTTTTCCATCGCGGTCGAACGCGATCGTGGTGCGCGACACGACCGCACCCGCGCGTTTCGTGACGACCTCGGTGGGCACGGCGAGCTCGGGGTCGACGAGCGCCTCGGTGACTTCGTCGCCCGCCACGCGCACGTGGCGGCTGAAGCCGTTCTTTCGCTCGACGGGCGGCCCGAACGTCGCCTCGAGCGCACGGCGCCGCCGCTCCACGTGACTCGGCGCCGCGAAGTCGGCGGGCCAGGCATCGCCAGCCAGCGCGGCGACCGCATCAGGCGACCCGCCTGCCGGCGCCCAGCCGGCCAGCGGATCGCGCCCAGCCGCCAACCCAAGGCGATCGCGGTCACGCTTCGTCGGTTCCCGGACGAGCTCACCGCGCCGGTTGAACAGCCTGGTCCCCGCTCCTCCCTCGTCGACCTCCATGCGGGTGACGAGGAACGGGTTGTCGAGCACGGCGCCCGTGACCGATCGCGCCTCGATCCCCGTCAGCTCCGTCAGCGTGACCGTGGTCGTCCACCCGGCGCGCGACCGCGCGCGTTCGATGTGATACGACATGCCGACCGAGAACGGCGGCGGGCTGCCCGAGACCGCCCGGCTGTGACGAACGCGCAGATCCGCAGCGAACGGCTGCGACGTATCGCCCGACTGCGCTTCGGGCCCCGGCGTGCCCCCGCGCGCGCCGTTGACGTAGGCCATGGACGATGCGGCCAGCGCAAGAACGATGGCGGTCCGAATCCATCTCGGCCGCCGGCGGCACTGTTGTGACATGCGTACCCTCCTGGTTTCGTGCGTGTCCAGGAGCAAGCGCGGTGCCGACCGGCCGGCGACCGCGCGATGTCGCGCCGCGCCAGCGTTCACGCGGGCGGATTCGCGGTTCGGCGCGAGGCCGCTGGTGCGGCATTGCAGAGACTGCACGCCGAGAGGCATCCGGCGCGTTGCAGATTCGCCGATGCCGGCGGCGCCGAATCCCTCGCCTCGCCGCGCGATCGTGCCGGTAAGATGAACGAAGGACCGTTCATGAGGCCATGGCGTTCGTTGCTGCCCGTGTTCCTCGCGATCGCGTGCGTATCGCCGGCCGCCTCCGCCCAATTGCGCGCGACGCTCGTCGCCAGCGGCTTCGATCGGCCGGTCGCCTTCATCCAGCATCCGACCGATCCGACCGCACAGATCGTCGTTCAGCAGTGGGGGCGGCTGCTCGTCCTGAAGCAAGGCTCGGTGCGCTTCATCGACTTCCTGACGCTCACGAACGAGGTGTCGACCGGCGGCGAGCAGGGTGTGCTCGGCCTCGCCTTCGCGCCCGACTATGCGGTCAGCCGCCGCGTATTCGTCAGCTTCACGAATCGCCAGGGCCACTCCGTCATCTCGCGCTATCGCACGATGACAGGCGACGATCTACGAATCGATGCCGCCACCCGCTTCGACCTCCGGTGGCCCGGCGGCGAGCGCTTCATCCGCCAGCCGTTCGTCAATCACAACGGCGGCCAGATCGCGTTCGGATCCGACGGGTATCTGTACCTGGGTCTGGGCGACGGCGGCAGCGGCGACGATCCGTTCAACCACGCGCAGACCCCCTCGTCCCTGCTCGGGAAGATGCTGCGGCTCGACGTCTCGGTGCCGGACGCGGATCCCGAGGGCTACGACGTGCCGCCAGGCAATCCGTTCGTGGGCCACGCGGGCGTCCTGCCCGAAATCTGGGCGCTCGGGCTGCGCAACCCCTGGCGCTGGAGCTTCGACGATGTGCGGAGGGGCGGGACGGGGGCGCTGATCATCGGCGACGTCGGCCAGGGGGCGTGGGAAGAGGTCGACTATCAGCCGGCAGATGTCGGCGGCCTCAACTACGGCTGGCGCAACCGCGAGGGCGCGCACCAGAACATCGCGAATCCCGGGCCGGCGTCCGCGCCGCTCCAGGAGCCAATCTGGGAGTACCCGTCGAGCACGGGCCGATCGGTCATCGGGGGCTACGTCTATCGCGGTCGCGCGCTCGGCGCCGCGTTCGTCGGGCGCTACTTCGTCGGGGACTTCGTCTCCAGCCGGATCTGGTCGCTCGAGCTGGCGGTCGATCCGGCCACGCGGAAGGCCGCCGCGCGATCGGTGGCGGATCACACGGCCGAGCTCGGCGACGCCGCCGCCTCGCCGTCGAGCTTCGGCGTCGACGCCGACGGCGAGCTCTACGTCGTGAGCCTGACCGGATCGATCTACCGCCTCGAGGGTCCTCCGGGGCAGGCGCCAGCGCCGCCGCCCTCCCCCACCGCTCCGGGGCAGGATGGACCGCGGCGTCAGAACGGCGACAGTCTCGGCAGCGCGAGGAAACGCTAGGCAGACACCGCAATCGGTCTTGACGTCCCCTGCTGGCTGGATAAAGTACGCGCACCCGTACCACACCGCGCGTCGCGCACAGGGAGACTCATGACCAACAGTCGTCGTCTGCTGATCGCCAGCGTCGTCTCCATCGCCACTACTGCGTTTGGGTTCGTCGTCCGCTCGTTCCTGATCACCGAGTGGGGCACGCTCTACAACCTGACGGAAACGCAGAAGGGCGCGCTGTCGGGCGCCGGGCTGTTTCCGTTCGCGGTCAGCATCATCCTCGTCTCGCTCGTCATCGATCGCATCGGGTACGGGCGGGCGATGGCCCTCGCCTGGATCGGCCACGTGGTGTCCGCGGTCGTCACGATGACGGCGGCGAGCTACACGCAGTTGTACGTCGGCACGCTCATCTTCGCCCTCGCCAACGGCACGGTCGAAGCCGTGACCAATCCCGCCGTGGCGACGCTCTACCCGAAGGAGAAGGTCAAGTACCTGAACATCCTGCACGCCGGTTGGCCCGGCGGGCTCGTCGTGGGCGGGCTGCTGTTCATCGCGATGGGCTCGACGTCGTGGCAGCTCAAGGTCGGCCTCTTCCTGCTGCCGGCCGTCGTGTACGGCGTGATGATGCTGGGCTGCAAGTTCCCCGTGCAGGAACGCGTGTCGGCCGGCGTGTCGTACGCCGACATGCTCAAGGAGTTCGGGTGGGCCGGCTGCTTCATCGTGGCCTACTTCGTCGCGGGCGCGGTCGACGCGGTGGCTCAGGGAATCTTCGGCGGGCCCATCCCGACCTGGCTGTTCTACGCCATCGCGGTGGTGCCGACGCTCGTGTTCGCCGCCACCTACAAGAGCTTCGGCCGGCCCGTGTTCGTGTTCCTGCTGCTCGTCATGATCCTGCTCGCCACGACGGAGCTCGGCACCGACAGTTGGGTCACGGACCTGCTCACGCCGATCCTCAAGGGCGACAGCAACTGGGTGCTGGTCTACACGTCGGCCATCATGTTCGTCCTGCGGATCTTCAGCTCTGGCCCGCTCGTCCGGCGGCTCACCCCGGTCGGTCTGCTGTTGGTCTGCGCGCTGCTCGCCGCGGCGGGGCTCGTCCTGCTGGCCAACGCCGGGGCCGCCGCCGGCAGCATCTTCATCGCCGCCACGCTCTACGGCGTCGGCAAGACGTTCTTCTGGCCGACGACGCTGGGGCTCGTCGCGGAGCAGTTCCCGAAAGGCGGGGCCCTGACGCTGAGCGCGATGGGCGGAATGGGGATGATCGCCGTCGGCGTCTTCGGCGCCCCGTTCCTCGGCGCGCTGCAGGACCAGAAGCTCGATGAAGCGCTGAAGGTCTCCGTGCCGGCGGTTCACGCGACGATCGCCGAGGAGCCGCGCTCGTTCCCGCTCATCCGCGGCCTCGGCCATCTCGGCCCGATCTCCGTCGGTCCGTATCAGCCGATCGACAAGGCGAAGCAGGCGGCCCTGCCGGCCGACGAGCAGGCGCAGGTCAACGCGCTCATCGCCGAGCACAAGCAGAAGACCCTCGTCCGATTCGCGGTGCTGCCGCTGATGATGGCCGTCGCGTACGCCGGCCTCCTCGCGTACTTCGCCAGCCGGGGCGGCTACCGGCGCGTGGAGCTGCCCGGCGTCGCGTACGAGGCGCACTGACGTGCCGTTCCTCTTCAAGGAAGAACCGTCGCACTACAGCTTCGACGCGCTGACGAAGGACGGCCGCACGACCTGGACCGGCGTGAAGAACGCGCTCGCGCAGAAGCACCTTCGGAGCGTCCGGAAGGACGACGCGATCTTCTACTACCACACCGGCGACGAGAAGCAGATCGTCGGCATCGCGAAAGCCGCGGGCGACGCCTATCCCGATCCGGCGGACCCGACGGGCAAGGCGTCCGTCGTCGACGTCGTGCCGGTGAAGGCGCTGAGCCGGCCGGTGACGCTCGCCGAGCTGAAGCGCGACGAACGCTTCGCGGACTTCCCGCTCACGCGCCTGCCGCGTTTGTCGGTGATGCCGGTGACCGACCGCCAGTGGGAGGCCATTCTCACGCTCGCGGAGCGAGCGTGAACAGCACGCCGCTGAGCGGCGGCAGCGTGAGCACGATCGACTGCGCGTGACCGTGGGCGCTGATCGGCTCGCTCGGCACGCCGCCGGCGTTGCCGACGTTGCCGCCGCCGTAGTACGCCGCGTCCGTGTTCAGCAGCTCGCGGTAGAAGCCGGGCTCCGGCGCGCCGATGCGATAGCCGGCGCGGACGACCGGCGTCCAGTTGAAGACCGCCACGACGAAATCCTGGGGATCGCGCGCGCGTCGCACGAACGAGATGATGCTCGAGTCGGCGTCCGTGCAGTCGATCCACGAGAAGCCGCCGGGCTCGTTGTCCACGGCGTGCAGCGCCGGCTCCTCGCGATAGAGGCGGTTGAGATCGATCACGGCGCTGCGGATGCCGGCGTGCAGCGGCTCCTGCGCCAGGTGCCAGTCGAGCGACGTGTCGTGCTGCCACTCCCGCCACTGGCCGAACTCGCTGCCCATGAACAGCAGCTTCTTGCCCGGGTGCGCGTACATGAACGCGTAGAGCGCGCGTACGGTCGCCGCCTTCTGCCAGGCGTCGCCCGGGACCTTGTCCATCATGGACCGCTTCCCGTGCACGACCTCGTCGTGCGAGAACGGCAGGATGAAGTTCTCGTTGTACGCGTAGAGCATCGAGAACGTCAGGTGCTGGTGTTCCCATCGCCGGTAGACCGGGTCCTTGCCGACGTAGGTGAGGATGTCGTGCATCCAGCCCATGTTCCACTTGAAGGTGAAGCCCAGCCCGCCGACCCACGTCGGACGCGACACGGCCGGAAACGCCGTCGACTCCTCCGCGATCATCGAGACGCCGGGATGGTGCTCGTGCGCGATGGTGTTCAGCTCGCGCAGGAAGTCGATGGCCTCGAGGTTCTCGCGCCCGCCGTACCGATTCGGCACCCACTCGCCCTCGTGCCGCGAGTAGTCGAGGTAGATCATCGACGCCACCGCGTCCACGCGAAGGCCGTCGACGTGGAACGAGTCGAGCCAGTACATGGCGTTCGAGAGGAGGAAGTTGCGGACCTCGTGGCGGCCGTAGTTGAAGATGAGCGTGCCCCAGTCCTGGTGCTCGCCCTGCCGGGGATCCGCGTGCTCGTAGAGCGCCGTGCCGTCGAAGTGCGCCAGGCCGTGCGCGTCCTTCGGGAAGTGGCCCGGGACCCAGTCGAGGATCACGCCGATGCCGCGCCGGTGACACTCGTCCACGAAGGACCGGAAGTCGTCGGGGGCGCCATGGCGGCTGGTCGGCGCGAAGTAGCCGGTCACCTGGTAGCCCCACGATCCGTCGAAGGGATGTTCCATCACCGGCATCAGCTCGATGTGCGTGAATCCGAGCTCGAGCACGTACGGAATCAGCTCGTGCGCGAGATCCCGCCAGCTCAGCCGCGCATCGCCGTCCTTGCGCCGCCACGACCCGGCGTGCACCTCGTAGATGCTCATCGCGTGGTCGAGCGGGTTCCGCTGGCGCCGCGCGCGCATCCAGTCGTGATCGCCCCAGGCATAGCCGGTCAGGTGCGCGGTGACCGACGCGCTGCGCGGCGGGTGCTCGGCCGCGAGCGCGAACGGATCGGCCTTGACGAGCGGCGGCCCGGCCGGCGTGTGGATCTCGAACTTGTACCGCACGCCTTCCGACACACCCGGCACGAAGCCTTCCCAGAGGCCGCTCACGCCAAGGCTGCGCAGCGGAGCGACCCGCCCGTCCCACCCGTTGAAGTCGCCGACGACAGACACGCCGCGAGCGTTCGGCGCCCACACCGCGAAGCTGTAGCCGGCGATGCCGTCGCGCTCGCACGGGCGCGCGCCGAGCTTCTCCCAGGCGCGCAGCCACGTCCCCTCGCCGAACAGGTACGCCTCGTAGTCGGTGATGACCCGGTCGGAGTTCGACATTGAACGGACTCTGTCAAAAAGCACGCAGGTCGGCAAGTCGCGCCTCGTGCCGGCGCGCGCGGTGAGATCCGATCACGCGTCGAGCCAGGACCGCACGAGCGCGGAGACGCCGGCGCTCCGGCCGGCGATGGTGAGCTGGTTCGTGGACCGCGGCGTGTACGGCCGCCCATCCCGGTGCTCCACGCGGCCGCCGGCCTCGGTGAGGATCAGCGCCGGCGCCGCGTGATCCCAGGGCAGCAGGCGGTAGTACACGACGAAGTCGGCGTCGCCCTGCAGGACGGCGGTGTACTCGATCGCCGAACAGCCGGAGAACGGCCCGGCGGCGAATCGGCCCTGCACGCGCGCCAGCACCGCATCGCGCAGGGCCTCCGGCATGAAGCGGATGCTGAACGTGCCTCGTACGGGACCGCCGCCGCCGCTCGGCGCGTGAATGCGCGTGCCGTCGAGATACGCGCCGCTCCCCGACTCGGCGACGAACACGCGGTCTCGCGCGGGCAGCACGATCCACGCGGCGCGCGCCTCGCCCGCCACGACGAGGCTGACCATGATCCCGAATCGATCGTCGCCGCGCGCGAAGTTCTTCGTCCCGTCGATCGGATCCACGATCCACACGGGCCGGTCGTCGTCGAGCAGCGCGAGCACGTCGGGACGGCCGTGCGCCAGCTCCTCGCCGATCAACCGCGCCCCCGGGGCCAGCTCGCCGAGCCGCTCCGCCAGCGCCGCCTCCGCCTCGCGATCGACGACCGTCACCATGTCGTCGGGATAGCCCGGCGTGAGCTTCGTTTCGATGTCCGCCTCGCCGAGCTGACGAAAGCGCCGCAGCACGACGTCGCGCCCCACGGCCTCGATGGCGCGGGTCACCGCGTCGATGTCGATCTCGTTCACGGCCTGCGAGTGTACGCTCACCACGAGCCGTGCGGCGATCCGCCGGCCGCAGACGCCCCGTCAGTCGCAGGCTCACGGCTGACGGACGGGATCGACGCCCCGGTGCCGGCCGGCTCGAACGGCCGGCTCGATGCACGCTCGTCCTCGGCCGCGAAGAACTGGCGTTCGCGCTGTCGCAGTCGCTTGTAGCGCCGGAACGCGTCGCGCTGCGGCTCCAGCCCGAGCCACGTCCGCAGGCGCATGCCCCTGAACGTGTGGCGCATCATCCGGATGGCGTGCCGGCCGACGAACCACGGATCGTGAACGAGCACCGGCGGAAAGTGCCGCGCCTTCATCCACCGCTCGGCGCGCCAGCGCATGAACTCGATCTCTTCCGCCTCCATCGACGTCGTCTTCACCACGGCGGTCGTCCCGTCGTACGCCTCGACGTCATGGTCGACAATGAGCCCGCGGCCGGCGAAGTCGCGCGTCATCGGCGTGCCCGGATATGGCGTCGGGTGCTGGATGTAGGGCCAGTCCACGAACCGGCGCGCGAAGGCCAGGTTCGCCTCGATCGCCTCGCGCGTGTCGTCCGGGTTGCCGACGATGAGCCCGCCCACCACGAACATGCCGTGGCGCCGGATGAGCGTGACGGCACGCATCGTCGCGCTGCCCACGGTCCGTCCGTGCTCCCGCGCCGCGTTCTTCGCCCGCGCGCCGAGGAACCCGAGGTCCTGGTCGATCACGTTCTCGATCCCGAGGAACACGTACCGGAAGCCCGCACGCCGCATGGCCGCCGCCAGCTCGTCACCGCCGGCCGCGACGGCGCTCGTCATGCCCTGCACCAGATAGTCCACGTCGTTCAGGCCCGCGGCAGCGATCGCGTCGCAGATCCGCCGGAACCGGCTGGCGTTGAGCGTCACGTTGTCGTCGACGATGAAGATCGTGCGGGCGCCGCGGGCACGCGCGTCCGCGATGTCGGCCACCACCCGGTCGATCGACCAAGTCTCGAAGTTCCGGCCGCGCATCTCGATGATCGAGCAGAACGTGCAGTCGTACGTGCACCCGCGCGACGTTTCGACGATGTCGATCGGGCGGCCGAGGAAGGTGTAGCCGCGGAGCACGCGCGCCGCGCGGTTCGGCGGCCGGATCTCCGCGTCGAGATCACGGCGCACCGGGCGGCGCGGCGTGCGCACGAACCGGTCGCCATCGCGGTACGACAGCCCGTCGATCGCCGGCAACCGCCCGTGTCCCTCGTAGGCGCGCAGCAGTTCCCGGAACGTGATCTCACCCTCGCCGAGGACGATGGCGTCCACGTCGAATCCGGCGCCCTCGTAGATCTGCGGCGCCAGGCTCGGGTCGTACCCGCCGACGACGATGCGGGCGTCCGGCCGGAGCGCCCGCACGAGCGCGACGATGCGGCGGGCCGTGTGGCGCTGAAACGTCATGACCGACAGGCCGACGACCTGCGGGTCGACGTCGCGGACGAGCCGCCGCACCGTCCCGGGCACGTCGTCCTGGGCCAGCACGAGGTCGGCGACGGCCACGCGATGGTGCGGATCGACGTTCCCGGCGAGCGATGCCAGCGCGCCGTTCGGCATCCGCATCGTCAGCGAGGGCGTGTGCTCGAACGAGTCGGGCATCGAGAAGAGCAGGACGTTCATCGCGTTGGCCCTGGGGACAGGATCACGATACACCCCGACGGGGCCGACGGGGGCCGACCGGCACGGCGCGCGCGACAGGTCCAAGGCGCGCACGTCGCTGGCCCTCTTGCCCTGTCGGGGGCATTACGGCGTTCCCTGTTATGATGACGGCACTTGACGTAATGGCTGCAGAGAATCCGTTCGTCTACGGCGAGGTCGTGCCGGCCGGGGCGTTCGTCGGGCGCGATGCGGAGCTCGACCGGCTGACGGCCGACCTGGCCTCGGGCCAGAAGGTGTTCCTGATCTCGCCCCGCCGCTACGGGAAGTCGTCGCTCATCCGCCAGGCGTGCGCGGCGCTCGCGCGACGCAAGGTCGCCACCCTGGAGTTCACCGTCAGCAGCTTCAGCTCGTACGTCGCGTTCCTCGAAGGCTACGCGCGCGCGGTCGTCGCGCTCGACCGGCAGGCCCGCGAGGTTCCGGGCTGGCTGAGCGCGTTCTTCCACGCCGCGCGGCCGGAGATCCGCGTGTCGCCGGGCCGCGGCCTCACCCTCGGCTTCCCCGCGATCCGCACGCCGCGCGACGCGGCGCGGCTGGCCGAAGAGGTCTTCGCGCTGCCCGGCGAGCTCGCGCGCCGGATCGAGCGGCCGGTCGCGATCGCGCTCGACGAGTTCCAGGCGATCGCCGGCTTCCCCGGCACGAGCGTCGAAGAGGCGCTGCGCGCGGCGGTCCAGCGGCAGCGCGACGTCGGCTACGTGTTCGCCGGCTCGGAGCCGAGCCTGATGGAGCAGATGATTGGGCCGAAACGCCCGTTCTACAAGGCCGGCCCCGTGATGCGGCTCCAGAAGATCCCGCCGGCGCTCTTCGCGCGCTTTCTCGAGCAGCGCTTCCGCGCCACCGGCATGACGCCGGCCGACGGCCTCGGCGCCGCCATCGTCGATCTCGCCGGCAACCTGCCGTACGACGTGCAGCGTCTCGCGCACGAGACCTGGGACGACGCGCTGGCGCTGAGACGACGGAAGGTGGGGCTCGAGGATCTGCACGCCACGCTGCACCGGCTGCTGACCGAGCAGGATCCGCTGTTCGAGGCCATCTGGCAGCGGCAGACGCTCGCTCAGCGGAGCGTGCTGCGGGCCGTGGTCCTCGAGCACGGCGCGGGCCTGCTTTCGGCCGAGACGCGCGACCGCCATCGGCTCGGCGGCGCCTCCAGCGTCCAGGCGGCGCTCGCGGCGCTCCAGCGCGACGATCTGATCACCCGCGAGCAGAACCGGTACGTCGTGGTGGACTCGCTCATGCGCGAGTGGGTCGCGCGAAGGACCTACTGAGCGAGCCGCGACGCACGCGCTGCAGCGGCTGATCGCTCGCCGGTCGCCCAGGAAAAGCACGAATCGGCACCGAGACGACGGCGACGAGCGTCGCCGATCGGCCGGCTCGGCTACACTGGTGTCCGATGCATCCCTGGCACGACTGCTACGTCGACGACTCGGTCATCGAGACCGCTTTTCCCGTCGTCATCGAGATCCCGAAGGGCAGCAAGAACAAGTACGAGCTCGACAAGGAGACCGGCCTGCTCCGGCTGGATCGCGTCCTGTACTCCGCCGTCTACTATCCGGCCGACTACGGCTTCATCCCGCGGACGTTCTGCGACGATGGCGATCCGCTCGACGTGCTGGTGCTGGGACAGGAGCCGGTGTACCCGCTGACGCTGGTGGACGCCCGGGCGATCGGCGTCATGCGGATGCGCGACGAGAAGGGCATCGACGACAAGATCGTCGCGGTCAGCGTCCGCGATCCGACGTTCGCCGGCTACACCGACAAGGACCAGTTGCCCAACCACGTGCTCGTGCAGGTGCGGCGGTTCTTCGAGGATTACAAGGCGCTCGAAGACAAGCAGGTGGTCGTGCAGGACATGCTCGGCCCGAGCGAGGCGCTGACCATCATCAAGGACGCCCTCGAGTTCTATCGCAAGCTCCGGCGACGCGAGCTGTCGAAGTACTGACCGGCCGGCGTCAGCTCAGCGTCGGATACCGCTCGAGCGGCCCGACGAGCGGCGCCGCGTAGTCGACGAAGGCGGGCCCCACGTCCTGGCCGTCGGCGCGGTCGACGATCCATTCGAGCGGCAACCGGCGGGCCACGCCGGCCACTTGCTCGAGCGGCACGAGGTCCGACGTACTCCGATACACCGGCGCCACCAGGCGCTCGAGCGACACCATCACGTTGGCGGCGCCAGCGTACGCCGCCCGCACCGCCGCACGCCCGCAACCGCGCGCCTCGCGCCAATCCACCTCCGACCGGGAGGCCGCCGACGCGCGCCCGAGAATGCCCGGCTTCTCGCCGCGCGCCTTGAGGCCGAGCCGCTCGGTGACGAGCAGCGCGAGCCGGTGCGCGAGATTCGTGGCCAGCGGGCCGCGCGAGCTCATGCGCACGTCGGCGCCGAACGGCTCGCCCCGTTCGTCGAGCTGGCCCTCGCACACGACCACGACGCAGCGGTTCAGCCGCGAGTACACGCGCTCGACGTCGCCGAGCAGGCGGTCGAGCGGCAGCGGCCGTTCCGGGAAGTACACGAGATGCGGCGCGTCCTCGGCGTCGTCGCGGACGAGCGTCGTCGCCGCGGCGATCCAGCCGGCATCTCGCCCGAGCACCTCGATCACCTGGACCTGCGCAGGCAGCGCGCGGTTGTCGGCGCCGATGTCGCGGACGGCCTGCGCGAAGAACCGCGCGGCGGAGCCGTAGCCCGGCGCGTGGTCGGTGGCCGCGAGATCGTTGTCGATCGTCTTCGGCACGCCGATGACCGCCAGCGGCTGCCCGGCGGCCGCCGCGAGCGCGCCGATGTGCTGTGCGGTGATCATCGAGCCGTTCCCGCCGGTGTAGAGCAACGCGTCGATGTCCCGGCTGCGGCACACGGACAGGACGCGCTCGAGCTCCGCCGCGTTCACCGCGCGACGCGAGGTGCCCAGCACCGACCCCGGCGCGGCGGCGACCGCGTCGAGCGCGCGCCGGTCCATGGTCGAGAGATCGACCAGGTCGCCGCGCATCAGCCCGTCGATGCCGAACCGTGCGCCGTAGATGCCCCGCGCCCGATGCCGGCGCGCTTCGTCGACGATGCCGACGAGGCTCGCGTTGAGCACGGCGGTCGGACCGCCGCTGTGGGCCACGACGAGCTTCACGGGCCGGTATGGTAGCGCGACGGACGCGCCTCGCGGCCGTCGCACCTCGCGTCAGCGCCACGGCGGGGCACCCAGCAGCCGATGCGATAGTGTGAGCACGATGAGAGGCCGAGTCGGTGCGGTCCTGCTGCTGGCCGCGGTGAGCACGATCGCCGCCACGGCGCAGGACCGTTGGTTCGGCGGCTTCGACGCGCTGCGCGCGCCGGTACGTCCGGCGACGAACGTCGCCTACGACGGCCGGTTCGCCTTCGTGAGGCTCTCCTACCAGACGCTGCCCGGCGGCTACTGGTACCGCGGCCAACCTGCCTGGTCGCACGGCTACCCGACGTCCGAGCGGAACCTGATGGAGATCCTGCAGGCGGTCACGAGCCTGACGCTGCACGTCGAGGAGACCAGCGTGCTGTCGCTCGAGGATCCAGCGATCTTCCGCTACCCCGTCCTCTACATCATCGAGGTCAGTTGGTGGCAGATGACCGACGCCGAGGCCGCGAACCTGCGCGCCTACCTCGACAAGGGCGGCTTCGTCATCGTCGACGACTTCAAGACCGAGCAGTGGCGCGGCGGCCGTGGCTGGGCGCAGTTCGCCGACAACATGGCCCGCGTGCTGCCGGCGGCCCGGTTCGTGGATCTCGACATCTCGCACCCGATCTTCCACCAGTTCTTCGAGATCACGTCGCTCGAGATCTTCCCTCAGGCCTACAATGCCGGCCGCCCGATCTTCCGCGGCTACTTCGAAGGCAACGACCCGGCGAAGCCGATGCGGATGTTCGTCGACTACAACACCGACATCTCGCAGTTCTGGGAATGGTCGGGCCGCGGCTACCGGGCCATCGACGAGACGAACGAAGCCTACAAGATGGGCGTCAACGCGATCCTGTACGGGTTGATGCACTAGAGCGGGCGCCGGGGCGGTCCTGGCGCGCAGGCCGCGCCGGGCGGCCGACACCGGTCCGGACGTACTCATCACGCCTGCGACGGCGACCTCTTGATTTCCGCCGTCCTGTAGCCGGCGCGACGTACGCCGGGCTCGATGTCGGGCCAATCCACGGCACCGCACCGCCACCAACTGAGGTCCACTCCCCGCTGACGCACGCGTCGCCGCCGCGTTGGCACGGTTCCGGTTGCCCGCGGCGCGGTTCAGCGGCGAATTCGCACGATTCAGGAGGAAAGATCGGCGCGCTGGAAGCCGCGCATGCGCCTTCTGCCGCCAGTGCAGCGCGGTGAGCACCGAACGATCGACGGTGAGCGGCGAGCGATCCACGGTAAGGCGCCGCTGCGGCGCAGAATTCAGAGTGATTCAGGGACACCTTCAGGACTTCAGGTGCGAGCGGCGCGACCATGCCGCCCAAGGAGGCAACAGCATGGCTCGCAACGTGAAGCAACGATACGAGATGTTCCTGAAGATCCCGGATGTCGGCGTGACGCACCGAGCGTTGTGTCCGACGCATCACCGGCCGGCAAGGCACTCGCGGCGCTGACAGCCGCCGTGGGCGACGTCGATGCCATCACCACCCCTGAGGCTCGTGCCTATTGCCGCCCGCCTGCTGGTGCGGCTCCACCGCGACCGCCGCCACGCATCGGCTCGACCGTCGGTGGTTCGGGCGGCGCAGGTGCCGGTGGGACGGTGCCGCCGAGCTTGAACGCCCACAGGCTGTCTCCGGGCGCTGACATTTGATAGCCGCGCGTGCCGCCAGCCAGAATCGCGACGTACTGCTCACCGCCGACTTCGTAGCTCACCACCGGCGCGTTCGCGCCCGCGCCGGTCTGGAAAGACCACAGCTCATCGCCGTTCTTCATGTCCCAGGCGATGATGCGCCCGTCGGGCTCACCATGAAACAGGAGCCCGCTGGCGGTGCTCAAGAGCCCGCTGCCGCCTCCAATCGGGTATTTCACCTTCTTCTGCCACACAATCCGGTTGGTCGCCGGATTCATCGCGGTCAGCGTGCCCGAGCGCGAGGCCATCGGAGGCCGCGAGAAGCTGCCCTGGTGCGTGAAGGCGGAATGGATGATCGATCCCGGCACGTAGAGCAGGTTCGTGGCCGGGCTGAAGCTCATCGGTGCCCACGTCATGCCGCCCTGCGTGCCGGGCGCGATCACCACGGGCTCGTCGAAGTACGGCGTGAAGATGCAGCCGCTCTTCATCCCTGCCGGCACGCTGGCCGGCTCAGGGCAGGTCGGCACGTACGAATCGCCAATCGGGAATGGCTGCGTCCGGGCCGTCTTGATGCGAGGCTCCTGCGGAACCTCACGCTCCTCGATCCCGATGAGCGGTTCACCGGTGACTCGGTCGAGGATGTACATCAACCCGGTCTTGCCGGTGTGCATCAGGATGCGGCGCGGCTGCCCCTGGTACATGATGTCAGCCAGCACGGGAGAGACGACGTTGTCGTAGTCCCACACGTCGTGATGCACTTCCTGGAAGTGCCACTTGTAGGCTCCCGTCTCGAGATCCAGCGCGACGACGGACGCCGTGAAGAGGTTGTCGCCGCCGCGCACCGAGCCATCGAAGTCGGGCCAGGCGTTGCCGGTCGCGACGTAGACCATACCGAGGGCGGGATCGAGCGCGGGATGCGTCCAGACGGGCGCGCCTCCCCGCTTCCAGGATTCGCCCTCCCACGTCTCATTGCCCCTTTCACCGGGGCCGGGAACGAGGAAGAAGCGCCACGCTTCCTTCCCGGTGTTCGCGTCGAACGCGCCGAAGAAACTTCGCACGCCGGATTCGCCGCCGGCGATGCCGATGTAGACGAGGCCGTTGTGGTAAATGGGCGGCGCCAGCGTCGCGCCGGCCTCCGCAAACGCAATCTTCCACAACGTCGAGCCGTCCTTCGCGTCGAGCGCCATCAGCGTGCTCCCGCCGGCCGAGGCGAACACCTTGCCCCCGCCGACTGCGACGCCGCGGCTGACACTGCGGCCGCCGCCCTCTTCAGGCCGGCGCTTCCACTTCACGGAACCAGTCGCCGCATCGAGAGCCATGACGCCGCCGCCGGGCTCGGCCGGGATGTACATCACACCGTCGATGACGATGGGCGTGCCCTGCAGGCTGCCCGGCGTCTTGTCCATCACGTTCACGGTCCAGGCGCCGCCGAGCCGGCCGATGTTCGCCGGCGTGATCTGCCGGAGTGTCGAGTACCGTTGGTTGCCGAAATTGCCGCCAGGCAACGGGAAGTCCGCGGTGGGTGGGGCAGCGAGATTGCCCTGTCCACGCGCGGTCCACAGTGCCGCACCAACGAAGAGCACTGTCAGCGTCAGTCTCGACAAAGCGTGAGGAATCATGAGGCGGCTCCAGAGTGGCAGGCGGCAGTATCGCAACGCGCACGGCGCGAGCTCGCGAAGGCTCTAACGCCGCACCCCAGGCGGGCCGAATCCCTTCGACGCGTCGTCGAGCACGAGCACCCAGTCGATCATCTCGCCAGGATCCGGCGGCGTGAACGTTCGCTCGCCGGCGTTCGGGACGTTCCCGATCCGCATCGCGCGGCCCGTCCGTGGATCGAACCACCACGCCGTGATCGTTGCGCCGGTGACCTTCGACATCCTCACCGTGAACGGCCGCCCGACCGGTGCGTACACCATCGCGTAGCCGCCGTTCGCGTCGCGCGTCGCCGCGACGTGGTAGCGGCCGGCGCCGGGCATGGCCGTCGGCACCGGTCCGGCGACGATGACGTCCTGATCGGGCACGCGCGAGAGAAACGGCCGCGACTCCAGCAGCGCCCGCGCATGCTGCATCTGAGCCGCGCCGGGTTGATCGATCGCGTCGTACCAGGGCATCAGCGGGTTGTTGATCCCCTGACGCCCCGGTGCCCACATCTGCCACACCGAGTGATGACCGTACGTGTGGCCGAACGCACCGGAGAAGAGATCCCAGTAGAGCGGCCGCCGGACGTCGCTCGCGATCGAGTGTCCGAGGTTCGCGGCATTGAACGACACCGGGTGGTCTTCGTAGATCGGCTCCCCGTCGACCACGGGCTTGATCGGCGTGCGGGCGTAATCGGCCGCGGTCTGATCGTAGCGGCCCGTGAACTCGGGCGTGTGGCCGTTCTGGCGCATGTTCACGTCGAGCCACGCTTCGTCGTGAAACCACTGCGCCGATCCCTGGCCGCCGCTCGGATGCCACGTGATCAGATGCCCGCCGGCGTCGCCCGCGCGCAGGCCGCGCGCCATCGCCCGCGTGATCTCGCGGTGCACGTCGTTCTCGACCGGCCGATCGCCGCCGAGAATCCAGATGATGTTCGGCACGTCGCGATACCGTGCGCCGAGCCACCGGCCGTACGTCTCGGCGTTGCCGGGCGTGAACACCTCCGGCCCGGCGCCGCGGCGGATGTTCCACTTGTCGCCCCACGTGGGCAGCAGGCCGACGTAGATGCCGCGGTGCGCGGCTTCCCGCACGACGAAGTCCACGTGGTCCCAGTAGTCGTCGTCCGGACCGTCCTTCACGTCCGGCGTCGACGGATCGTCGTTGAGGAGCGGCCGGTGGCCGTACGCGTTCGGCGTGTTCAGCCCGTCGAGCTCGGCCAGCGCCACCGCCTGCACGACGGTGAAGCGGCGGTCGGCGCGGTTCTGGAGGTAGCGGACCGCCTCCTCTCGATTCAGCCGGTGGAACAGCTCCCACGCGGTGTCGCCGAGCCAGAAGAACGGCGAGCCGGCATCGGTCACGAGGAATCGTCCGTTCTCCGAGACCTTCAACCGCGGCAGCGTCCCCTGTGCCGCAGCGGACGCCGCGCCGAGGACGACGATGCCGACCCAGGACCAGAACGCGCGACAGGCTGGCATGATGGCGAACGATACAGGAATCCGGACGCGACGGCGAGCCGTCTCGAGCCACGTGCTAGAGTTCAGGGTTTGCCTGTTCCCGTCGAGGCCACATGTTGAGAGCCGGAATCGTCGGGCTGCCGAACGTCGGCAAGTCCACGCTGTTCAATGCCATCACGCGTACCCGCAACGCCGAAGCGGCGAACTATCCCTTCTGCACGATCGACCCCAACGTCGGCATCGTCACGGTGCCGGATCCGCGGCTGGAGCCGCTGCGCCGCATCGCGAAGACCGACGTCGTCATCCCGGCCGCGATCGAGGTCGTGGACATCGCCGGCTTGGTCAAGGGAGCGAGCCAGGGAGAAGGGCTGGGGAACAAGTTCCTCACGCACATCCGCGAGGTCGACGCCATCATCCAGGTCGTCCGCTGCTTCGAGGATCCGGACGTGCACCACGTCTCGGGGAGCGTCGATCCCGTGCGCGACATCGAGGTGATCAACACGGAGCTGATGCTCGCGGATCTGGATTCGGTGACGAAACGGCGCGAACGGCTCGGGAAGGACATCAAGCGCGGAGACAAGTCGGCGGCAGCGGAGGAAGCCGTGCTCGCGCGGATCCAGGCGGCGCTCGATGCCGGCCGTCCGGCGCTCACCGTGGACCTCACGCCGGCGGAGCGCGCGCTCTCGGCACCGTTGTTCCTGTTGAGCGACAAACCGACCATCTTCGCCTGCAACGTCAAGGAGGCCGACCTCGCGGGCGCCGACCGGCTCGCGGCCGTTCAGCAGGTGCGCGAGTACGTCGGCCGGCACCTCTCGTGCGAAGCGGTCGTGATCAGCGCGCAGATCGAAAGCGACCTCGTGGACCTGTCGGCCGAGGAGGCGCAGGCCTATCTCGCCGAGATCGGCGTATCGGAGAGCGGCGTGGGCGCCCTCATCCGCGCGACGTATCGGCTGCTCGGGCTGCGGACGTTCTTCACCGCGGGCGAGAAGGAAGTGCGCGCCTGGACGATCCACGCGGGCGACACGGCGCCGAAGGCCGCCGGCGTCATCCATTCGGATTTCGAGCGCGGGTTCATCAAGGCCGAAACGGTGGCGTACGACGACCTCGTCCGCTGCGGGTCCGTCGCGGCCGCGCGGGAGCAAGGCCTCTACCGCATGGAAGGCAAGGACTACGTCGTCGAGGACGGCGACGTGATGCTGTTCAAGTTCAACGTCTGACGCGCGCGTCAGTCCTTGCTTCGCTTCTCGTCCCACTCGAGCGACATCTCGGCGCCGGCGGCGAGCACGCGGATCGTGTCGGCGACGTCGAACGTCCGCACATCGGGCGGGAGATGGACGACGTAGGTCAGCTCCTCGTCCGACTGGCCGACGAGCTCGAACGGCAGCGCGAATCCCGTCAACGCGCCTTCGAGCCTGGGACGAAACGCACCGGCATCCTTGACCGCCACCTTCAGCTCGTATCGGCGCCGTGCGGCCGGCTCGAAGTACTCGACCAGCCAGAGCGTCGCCGCCATGAAGATCGTGGCGAACGGCGCCAGGCGGTACAGACCGACGCCAGCCGCGAGCCCTGCCGCCAGCGCGCAGAGCATGACGACCGCATCCTTGGGATCGTCGATCGTGGATCGATAGCGGATCAGGTTCGCGGCTCCGACGATGCCGAACGCGCGCGCAAGGCTCTGGCCGACCACCAGCATGATCACCGCGCCGACGACGGCCAGCATGATCTGCGTCTGGATCACGAGGGCATTGCGGCGCGTGCGCGCCCGGTGCCGTGGCCGAAGGGCGAGCACCGCTCCCAGCGCAGCAGCGAGCGGCAACCGGATGAACGCCTCGTGCAGCTCCTGCATGCCGGGGCCCGGCGCGGCGTCGATCCCTTGCTCGACGGCCGCGCCGCCCGGTAGCGGCTGCGCCGCGCCGCCGCCCTGCGCCACGACCACCGCGCCGCACGCGGCGGACGCGACGACGAGACCAACCAGCATCGCGCGGACGAACGCTGGGATTCTCCGCTGGGGAAGCATGGCGCGAAGTATAAGGGCCTTTTCCCTTTTCGCCTTTTCCCCTTTTCCCTCTTTCCTTTGCCCTCTGCCCTTTGCCCTTTGCCCTTGTAGAATCGCGTCGTGCGCGTGACCCGAGCCCTCGTCCGGCCAATCTCGGCGTCGCCGTTCGACGACGCTAAGGTGGCCGAGCCGCCGAACGCCTCGGAAGTCGTCGCCCTCGGCGACGGCCGGTTCCTCTTCTGCGACAACAACGTGAGCGACACGCTCTTCGAGATGCGGCTCAACCGCAGGGGCCTGCTCCACGGACGGCTCCTCCGGCACACGATCAGCGGCGTCTCGCCGCAGTTCTACGACGACTTCGAAGGGATGGCGCTCGCGGCCGACGAGTCGCGCCGCTATCTCGTGCTGGCGACGTCCTTCAGCCTGAAAGTGAAACGGCGGCGCGCGGCGTTGAAGAGCCGGCGCGGCCGCCGCGCGATCGAACGGGAGAGCCTGCTGCGCGTCACCCTCGGCACTGGCCGCGATCACCAGGCCGAGATCATCCCCGGCTTCAGGTCATGGCTCTACGAACACACGCCGGACCTGGGAAAGCGCTGGCGCAAGAGCCAGATGCGGATTCCGGACGACGGCGGGCTGAACGTCGAAGGGCTAGCGTGGAATCCGAAGACGAACGAGCTGCTCTTCGGCATCCGCACGCCCGTGATCGACGGCCGGCCCGTCGTCCTGCGCGTCCGCGTGGGTCGCATCGGCGGGCCCTGGAACCTGAGCCGCTTCGAGATGCTGCCGCCCGTGCTGCTCGATCTCGAATCCCACGATCGGGGCGAGCGCGGCATCCGGACGCTGGAGTACGACGCGGCCCACGATCGCGTGCTGATCGTGACCGGCAACGCACGGAGCGGCGACAAGGTGCCGTTCGAGCTGTGCGCGTGGGACGGTTCGCCCACAGGCCGGCTCACGCGCTTTCCCGGCGTACGGTTCGATCCGCGCTTCCGCGTCGAGGGTGTCACGCCGGGAACGATCGGCGGACGCGAGGCGATGGTGTTCGTCGACGACCGCGGCGGGTACCAGGTGCTCTGGGGCGACGACCCGCGGCTCCACCATCCGGAGCGAACGCCATCGCGGCGCAGCGCCGCGCGGAGCAACGCCTCGGCGCGCGGCCACGCGGTATGATGGCGGCGCTCCGGACAACTCGCGACGGGAGGCCCCGATGAGACCGACACGGATAGGGCGGCGGGACTTTGGCGCGCTGGCGCTCGGCACCCTTGGCGCCGCGGCCTTCACGAAGCAGCCGGCCCAGAGCGGCTGGACGCCGCTCTGGAACGGACGGGATCTCAGCGAGTGGACGACCTGGCTCGCCAGGCCGGAGCCGACGTCGAACGTGCCCGGCCTGAAGCGCGACGCCAAGGGCACCTACCTCGAGCCCATCGGCGCCAATCGCGACCCGCTCGACATCTTCACCGTGGCGCGGGACATCGACGGAGGTCCAGCCATCCGCGTCTCCGGTGAAGTGTTCGGTGAGCTGCGGACGAAGGGATCGTTCCGCGACTATCACCTGACGCTGCAGTTCAAGTGGGGACAGAAGAAGTGGCCGCCGCGCGACGCGGCCACGACCGCGCGCGACAGCGGGCTGCTCTACCACGTGCACGCGGATCCCGGCGCGCAGGGGCGCACGTGGGCGCGCTCGATCGAGCTGCAAATCCAGGAGCACGACGTCGGCGATCTGTACGCCGTGGGGTCCGCCATCGCCGTGCGTGCGAAGCCGCGTCCCGGAACGTCGCCCGCCGTGTTCGAGTACGACCCGGCCGGCGACTGGACCTACTTCACGCAGATGCCGGGCTTCTCGGGCCGGTGCGTCAAGATGCCCGACGCCGAGAAGCCTACGGGCGAGTGGAACACGGTGGAGCTCGTCTGCCTCGGCGAGGAGGCGCTCCACATCGTCAACGGCAAGGTCGTGATGCGTCTCTACGGGCCGATGCAGATCAACAGCGCCGTGCCGTCCTCCGTGACGTCCGGGCCGCTCATCCTGCAGTCGGAAGGCGCGGAGCTCTTCTACCGCGACATCCGGATCCGGCCCATCGCCGCGATCCCGAAGGAGTACGCGTAGCGCCGGCGCGAAGCCGCCGCGGCCCTACCGCTGCGGCTTCGGATCGAGGTTCGTCGTCAGGTCTGCGGCCGTGATCGCATCCCGCACGCCGCCTGGCGGGACCTCGACGCGGGCGATCCACAGCAGCGCGTTGAGCACGACGCGACGCTGGTTCGGATCGCCCCAGTTCGCGTGCGTGTGGCCGCCGGTGAAGCCGAAACTGCGGCCCCCATTCGCCCGCTCGTACACCCACATCATCGTCTCGACCTTGCCGCTGTCCGCGATGACGTGCGGATACGGACCCTTCGGGCTGACGTACGGCCCCTTGCGCACGTCGTCGCTCGGCGTGGCGGTCAGGATCGGCGTCATGCGCGCGCGCGCCGCCTGGTCGGGCGTCCAGCGCATGTTGAAGTACCACTCGTCGTGGTTGCTGAAAGGCGCGACGCCGCGCGTGACCGGATGGCGGGGGAAGCTGTTGAACGCGGGCGCCCACATCGGGTTCACCGAGTAGTTCGTCTCGTAGTAGCCGCCGATCCAGCGCTGCATCGCCTCGCCGGTCGCCCCCGCCGGCACCTCGACGCCGTAGTGACCGAACCCGAGGCCGACGCCCTTGGCCGCGAGCGCGTCGACGATCGCCATGTGGTCGCGCTGAATGGCGGGATGGCCCGCGCCACCGTCCGCGTAGATCAGCACGGCCGCCGCGCCGTCGAGCGCGGCGCTATCGTCCACCGTTTGGCCGTTCACCGTCTTCGACGGCCAGCCGTTGGCGTAGACGTCCACGGTCACGCCCTTGACGCCCGCCAGCGCCTTCTGGAGCAACAGCGAACCGGCCCGGAACTCGTGCATGCCCGGCGGATGGCTCGGCTTGCCCGCGACGATCACGATGCGCGCGTCCGCCGCGCCGCTCACGGTGGCGACCCACGCTGCGGCCACCAGACACACGAGCAGGATCACACAGCCGGCTGCGAACCGAAGCGGTCTCATGGGGACTCCTGTGTAGCTATTAGAGCATCACCTCGGGGCCGTTCGAGCATCGGCGATCGGATCCTCGAAAGCCTGGGCACGGCGGCTCGCGCCGTGCCGCCGGGCATCGACAGTATGATGCGCGCATGAAGTGCGGCGTGACGACGTACATCTGGACGGCGGAGTTCACCGAAGCGCACGTCGGCGTGCTGCCGCGAATCAAAGCGCATGGCTTCGACGGCGTGGAGGTGTCGCTCTTTCGGCCGGCGACCTTCGCAGCCCGCGTCATCCGTGACGCCTGCCGCACGAACGGCCTCGAGTGCACGGTGACCTCGGCCTTCACGCCCGGCCTCAGCCTCATCGCCGAGGACGTCGCCGTGCGGGCCCGATCGCTCCAGCATCTCCGTGACGCAATCGAAGCCACGGCCGAGGCCGGTTCGACAATGCTCGCCGGCCCGTTGTACTGCCCAGTCGGCGAACTGCCCGGCCGGCGCCGGACCGACGACGAGTGGCGCAGGGCCGTCGAGGGCTATCAGTCGGTCGCCGACACGCTCGATGCCTGCGGCGTGACGCTCGCGATCGAGCCGCTGAACCGCTTCGAGACGTACTTCCTCAACACCGCGGCGGATGCCGCGGCGCTCTGCGACGCCGTCGCCCATCCATCGGTGGGGGTCCTCTTCGACACGTTCCACGCGAACATCGAGGAGAAGAGCATCGCCGAAGGGCTCCGCCGCGTCGGCCGCCACGTCAAGCACATCCACACCTGCGAGAACGACCGCGGCACGCCGGGTTCCGGGCACGTCGAGTGGGACGACGTCTTCGCCGCGATCCGGGCGATCGGCTACGACGGGTGGCTGGTCATCGAGAGCTTCGGGTTCGCGCTGGGCGATCTGAGCGCCGCGGCCGCGATTTGGCGCGACATCGAGCCGTCGCCGGAATCCATCGCGTTCGACGGCATCCGCTTCCTTCGACGGCAGATCGCTTCACGGTCTTGATTGGCTGGCAGCGAGCCGGCACTCGCTCGGGGCGGGATGGCGTCGAGGTCGGCGCCAGAACCGCGCTGACGCCGGTCACTCGTCGATGACCGGCGCCAGCGCGGTGGAGGAGCCTGAGCGTCTCTCGCCTTACCTCGGCAGCGCGAAGGCGATGTAGCCGTACGGCCCGGTCGGGTTGACGGGGGCGGCGCTGTTGCCGCCGCCCTGCGCACCGGCCACCGAGCCAGGGGTCACGGGCGGCGACATGAACACGATGTACTGGCGGCCGTTCGACATGTACATCTCGGGGATGCCGATCGACTGGCCGGCGGTCTTGCCCTTCCACAGCACCTTGCCGGTGTCCACGTCGTAGGCACGCGCCCAGCCGTCTTTGCCGTTCTGGAACAGCAGACCGGTTCCGGTCACGATCATGCCGTTGCGCGCGCCGACGCCGCCGGTGTCGTGCACGCCGGTGGTCGTGCAGGGAACGGCCGCGTCGCACGGTCCGCCGGTCGTGGTCCGCTCGACCGTCGCCGGATCGTCGCCGTTCGGCACCTGCCACTTGATGTCGCCGGTGTTCAGGTCGTAGGCCGTGATGGTCGTGTAGGGCGGCTTCGTCGAGGTCGCCATGACGTTGTAGCCCGACTGATAGCGCTTCGTCAGCTTGGCCGCGTCGACGTCGGTCGGCCACGGCATGTTGCCGGTCGTGCCGCCGACGCCCGGGAAGAACGGCCCGCCGTAGCGCGCGGGCAGCGCCGGCTTTGGCGCGCCACCGCTCGCCACGACCGGTCCAGGCGGAAGCGGCACACCCGCGCCGCGGCCACGGCCCGCACCGCCGCGGCCCGCCGGGTTCATCACGGTCAGCCACGCGTAGATCGCGCGGATGTCTTCGTTGGTCACGTCGAGGATGGGCCGCATGTTGTTCCGGCCCTCGGAGACGATGACGCGCATGCTCTCTTCGTCGATCCGATCGTTCACGCCGAGCAGCGACGGGACGCCGGGAATCGCGGGCTTGAGGTCAGCGCCGTGGCACGCCGCGCAGTACTGCGCGAACGCCCGCTGGCCCTGGTTCACCTGGCCCATGTTCACCTGATTGCCGCCGCCACCACCGCGGCGGCCCTGCGCCAGCGCGGGATCTTCGATGTCGTTCACGCGGAGCACCGCCACCTGGTTCACGCCGGCGACGAAGACGAACCCTCGCTGCGGATCGCCCGCCGTCGTCCCCCAGTTGGAGCCGCCCTGGTTGCCGGGCATCGAGATCGAGTCGCCGTTGAGCTGTGTCGGCACGAACAGGCCGCCCTGCGGCCCCGTGCCGTTCCGCGCGTTGCGCACGCGCAGCTTGAGAGCCTCGTATTCCTCCTTCGTGAGGAGGTTCGGGTTCACGTCGTCCTCGGTGAACGACTGGCGAGCGAAGGCAGGCGGCTTCGTCGGGAACGGCTGCGTCGGCGAATACCACTCGCCGGGCACCTCGCCCTTCATCACCGGGCGCTCCTCGATCGGCCAGATCGGCGCGCCCGTCTGGCGGTTGAACACGTAGAGGAAGCCGGTCTTGCCGGCGAGGGCGACGACGTCCACGCGCTGGCCGTTGTGGTTGGCCGTCACGAGCTGAGGCGCCGAGACGTTGTCGAGGTCCCACAGATCGTGGTGAACCGTCTGGAAGTGCCAGAGCCGCTTGCCCGTGCGGACGTCGAGGGCGAGCAGGGAGTTCGCGAAGAGGTTCTGCCCGTGGCGGTCGGCGCCCCAGAAGTCGGCGGTCGCCGAGCCGGTCGGGATGTAGACGATCCCACGCTCGTCGTCGACCGACATCTCGCCCCAGTTGTTCGCGCCGCCGATGTACTTCCAACCGTCGGGCGGGTTCGTCTCGTAGCCGAACTCACCCGGGCGCGGCACGGTGTGGAACTGCCAGACGAGCTTGCCCGTGAGCACGTCGTAGGCGCGGATGTCGCCGGGCGGCGTCATGATCTGCTCGCCGGCCTGCCCGCCGAAGATGATCGTGTTGCGCCAGATGCGGCCCGGGCTGGCCGGCATCACGCGCAGGCTCGTGCCTTCCGCGCGCGGAAGCCCGACGCGCATGTCGGTGATGCCGTTCGTGCCGAAGGAGAGAATCGACTTGCCGGTGGTCGCGTCGATCTCCTGCAGGAAGCTGTCGACGGCGAAGATCAGCCGGCGATCCTTGCCGTCGGCGCTCTCCCAGTAGTTGATGCCCTTGCTGGTGATGCCGTTCAGCCCTTCGTGCACCCAGACCTCTTTGCCCGTTGTCGCATCGAGCGCCACGAGCGCGGAGTTGTTGCGTCCCAGCCCGTACACCATGTTGTTCGCGTAGACCGGGCTGAACGTCGGCGCGCCATACGGGTAGAACCAGGCCATCTGGAGCTGGCTCACGTTGGCCTTCGTGATCTGATTGAACGGCCGGAAGTTCGAGCTGTTGGCGCCCGGCAGCCCCTTGCTCTGCTGCTGTGCCGCTGTCAGCGCGCCCAGACAGACGGTGGCGACCGTGAGTGCGGCAGCCGTCACCGAAAACGTGCGACTGGTCGATTTCATACCAAGTATCCCTCTGCGATTCGGGTCGAACACGAACGCGCCGCGCCGGCCGCCCCTGCGGGGCCGGAAGGGTCGCCATGCTACGCCCGCCTGTTCTGCATCGCACAGTAAATCACGAATGGGGGAGGACGGCCAATCCAGCAGCCCTCGAGCGGCGGGCCGCAGCCGGGCACAACGCCACGTCGAGCCGGACGGCGCCCGGGATTAAGATGAATCGTCCGCGATGAAGCCCGCGATCTCGACCCCAGAGACCTGTCCGCCCGACGCCCAGCCGATGTCGTGGACCCGCGATCTGCGGCGGCTCACGTTCGCCGGTGTCGGCGTCGTGTCGGTCGGCGTCGGCTGGATCGGCGTGTTCGTGCCGGGACTGCCGACCACGATCTTTCTGATCGTCGCGTCGTACTGCTTCACGCGGAGCTGCCCGTGGCTCGAGCAGCGGCTGCTTCGCGTGCCGATTTTCGCACGCTACATGAAGGTGCTCGACGAGGGACGGGGCATGTCGACGCGGGCGGTCGTGACCGCGCTCGCGTCCATGTGGTCGTGCGTGGCGGTCAGCCTGCTGGTGCTGTCGGTGGCCGGCCGCCTGCGCCCGTGGGTCGCCATCGCGATCGTCGGCGCGGCGCTCGTCGGCACGGCCACGATCCTCCTCTATGCCCGCAAGCCCGCCGCAGGCGTGACGCCCACCGGGACGTCGACCTAACCCGGCGGCCGTCCGAACGCCGTTGCCCTTCGGGTCAGTTCGTCGGCGGCGCGTACGCCACGCCATCGGGCGTGGGACCGGCGGCGAGATAGCCCACGATCGCGCGTTTGCCGAGGTCGATGATCGCCACGCGGGCCTGAGCGCTGAGCGACAGGAACAGATACCGCCCGTCGGGCGTGAGCGTCCCGCCCTGCGGCGCCGCGCCCGCGATCGACAGGCGGGCGACCTCGCGCCGCGCGGCGCGGTCGAGGAACCGTACTTCGTGCAGCGTCGGATCCGGCACGATCACGTATCGGCCATCCGGCGTGAAGAGCATCCGATACGGCCACCGCATGCCGTCGACGACCGTGGTCACGCTGCCGGTGCCGGGCTCGAGCACGCTCACGCGTCCCGTGCCGTTGCTCCCGACCCACACTTCCCTGCCATCCGGCGTGACGTCGATCGCCTCCGGCGTCGCAGGCACGTCGAATGTCCGGAGAAACGCGCCGTTCACCAGATCGAGCTCGGAAACCGTGTGGCCGCTCATGTTCCCGGTGTATCCGCGCCTGCCGTCCGCCGTGACGCCGATCATGTGCGAGCCGCCTGCCTCGGTCGGAACGAGGGCGCGAACGCGCCGGTCGACGACGTCCACGATGGCGACGTTGCGGCTCGCCTCGTTCGTCACGGCGACGAGGCGGTCGCCCGGGAGGAACGCCACGCCGTGCGGACGGCCGGCTTGGCCGAGATCGATCGTCTTCGCCGTCCGGCTCGGCACGTCGACGACGGTCAACGTGCGGCCCGCGCCGTAGTCGGTCACGACCGCCGTACGCCCGTCTGCCGACAGCGCGATCTCGTGCGGGCCCTGGCCGGTTCGCACCGTGGCCAGCGTGCGGCCGCTCGCGACGTCCAGGATGGTCGCGGTGCCGGGAGTCTTGTTGGTGACGATGAGCGTGCCGGACAAGCCGGGCACCTGGGCGGTCGCGGGGCCGGCCGCGCCGACGCCCGCGATCAGCGTCAACGTGAGCACGGACGGCAGCATGTGGGCGAACGGACCTGCGGCTGACGACATGCGCGACTCCTCTGCAGATGCGTTTGCCGTGTCTCGTTGAGACGGCCGCCGCCATCGGTTCGTTCCGGCATCTCGCCGCGACGTACAATCGGCCGACGGCGCGAGACCCTGCCGTCGGGAGGCGTGTTCGTGGCGTCAGCGCAAGGATCCGGTCCTCCATCCCAGCCCGGCTCGGCGACCCGCCGTCCTCCCCGCGTCGCCTGGACCATCGTCCTGCCCGTGGTGTCGATCGTGCTGTCGCTGTTCGTTTGGTACGAGACGCGCCAGGAGCTGGCGAAGCTCTCGCAGTCGCACGCGCAGCTCCAGACCGATTTCGACACGGCGCGCGGCCGCACGACCATCGACGTCGCGGGCGCGCCGGCGCTCGGTCCCGCCGACCAGGTCGTGACGCTCGTCGAGTTCTCCGACTACGAGTGCCCCTTCTGCCTGCGGCACTTCACGCAGACGATGCCCCAGATCGAGACGCAGTACATCAAGACCGGGCGGATCCGTTACGTGTTCAAGGACTTCCCCATCGATGAGCTGCACCCGGCGGCCATCCGCGCGCACGAGGCCGCCAGGTGCGCCGCCGAGCAGGGCAAGTTCTGGCAGATGCACGCGCGGCTGTTCAGCCGCGCCGGATCGCACGACGACGCGGGGATCGAGGCACGCGCGACGGAGGCTGGCCTGTCGGTGCCGTCGTTGCGCGAATGCCTCGCGAGCGGCCGCGCGACCGCCGGCGTGCGGCAGAGCGTCGAGCTGGCGAAGTCGCTCGGCGCCAACGGTACGCCGTCGTTCTTCGTCGGACTGCGAGACCCGGCGACCGACGAGGTGCGACTGCTGACGGCCGTCACGGGCGCCCAGCCGTTCTCCGTCTTCGAGCAGGCCATCGCCGCCGCCGCGGCCCGGGCACGCTGAACGTCTCCGTCCCTCGGCCTTCGGTCTACAATTCGCGCCCTGTGTCGCCCGAGGCCCCATCCCCAGCCAGGCCGGCGCCGCTGCCGCGGTTGCTCGCGGCGCTCGTCGTCATCGTGTTCGCCGCGGTGCTGGTCCGCACGGCGTGGATCGGCGACGACATGCTGATCTCGCTGCGCGCGGTGTTGAACGTCACGCACGGGTTCGGGCTGACGTACAACATCGCCGAGCGTGTGCAGGCGTTCACGCACCCGTTGTGGGTGCTGCTCGTCACGCTGGCCTATCTCGTCGGCGGCAATCTGCTGCTCGGCACGCTCGCGCTCGCCGGCGCGCTGTCGGTGGCGGTCGTGTGGCTCGTGCTCACGCGCGCGACGACCGCGGCGCAGGCCGCGGCCGCCGGCGTCGTGCTGCTCTTCTCCAACGCGTTCGTGGACTACTCGACGTCGGGTCTCGAGAACCCGCTGTCGCACGCGCTCATCGTCGCGCTCGTGCTGGGGGCCATGCGTGCCGAGCACTGCGATCGTGAAGGTGTCCCCGGCGGGTGGGCCGACTCGCTGGCCACGCTCTGGTCGATCGAGTCGCTGCTGTACCTGACGCGACCGGATCTCGTGCTGATCGGCGCGCCGCTCGTCGTGTTCGGCTCGCTCCGGGCGCGCTCGGTAGCGCGCGTCGCGCGAGCGGCGGCCATCGGCACGACACCGGCTCTCGCGTGGACGCTGTTCTCGCTCGTCTACTACGGGTTCCCGTTTCCGAACACGGCGTACGCGAAGCTCGGCGCCGGCATCGGATTCGGACCGCGGTGGACGCAAGGGTGGCTCTACGCGGCCGACTCGATCGACCGCGATCCGCTCACGCTCGTCGCGACGGCATTCGCCGTCTTGCTCGGCCTGTCCGCGCGCCACGCCGTGGCACGCCTGCTCGCCGTCGGCATCGCGCTCTACCTCGTGTACGTCGTCTCGATCGGGGGCGACTTCATGAGCGGCCGGTTCTTCTCCGCGCCGCTGCTCGCCTCGGCGCTGATCGTCGGATGGATGGCCGACCGGCCGCAGGCGTTCTGGGTCGCCGCGACGACGGTGCTCGTGGCCGTCGGGCTCAGCGCCGCGCACGTTCCGCTGCTGAACGACAGCCGGTTCGACGATCCCGGCATCCGCAAGAGCGGCATCGTGGACGAGCGCGGCACGTACTTCAAGGAGCGATCGGTCGTCCGCGGCGATCGGCGGACGTTCCGGAGCCCGGGCTGGCCCATGAACACCGGCGCGGCGATCCGGCCGCGCGTCGTGCCGGTGTGCGGGCTCGCCGGCGCGGCCGGGCTCGAGCAGGGGCCGTTCGTGCACGTGCTCGACGAGTGCGCGCTGACCGATCCCCTGCTCGCTCGCCTCCCGGCCGTCTACAACGACGAATGGCGCATCGGGCACCTGCGGCGGACCATCCCGGACGGCTACGAAGCGAGCCTCGCGAGCGATGCGAACCTGCTCACGGATCCCGCGTTGAAGCAGTTCTACGATCGGATCCGCCTGATCACGCGAGGCCGGCGTCTCCTCGCACCCGAGCGCCTTCGGGCGATCGCCGGCATGACGACGGGCCGGTACGATGCGCTCGTCAACGTGCCGTACTACCGCCACGAGCGGGCGCTCGTGCCGCTCGACTCGCTCGCGGACGTCAAGGAGAACGGCACCGCGATCGACGCGCCGGGCGTGCGGCGGCTGACGGGGCCGCTCGCGGTGTCGTGCGAGGACGAGGGCGGCCGCCGCTACTACGAGGTGAGCCTGACCGCCAGCGCCTCGTATCGGCTGGTGTTCCTGAAGCGCAATCAGCACGTCGGCGCGGTCGAGATCGGCGCGGTCCCGGAACATCGACGGCCGCAGGGGCTCGCCGTGCACTACGGCGACGTGCCGCCGCTCGCCCTCCGCGGCGGCTTCGATGTGGTCGTCGTCGAACCGTTGTCGGACGGCGGCGGTGACGCGATCGGCCACCTGCTGCTCGACGGCACGCCGGCGACCGACGCGCTGCTGCGCGAGCGGCGCGCGCGGCTCGGCGAACCCGTCCAGTAGCGCGCCGCCTACGCGGCGGCCTGGAACGGCCACTGCGCCCTGTGCTTCGACCAGCCGAGGAAGCACACGATGCCGAGCACGAGGAATCCGAGACCGAAGACGATCACCGTCGGATCGGTCGTCGCGAACACGAAGATCCAGCCGAACAGCGCGACGAGCGCGGGGAGCGGGTACAGCCACATCCGGTACGGCCGCGGCATGTCGGGCCGGCGGCGCCGCAGTGCGATCAGCCCGCCGATCTGGCCGATGAACTGGACGAGGATGCGGGTCGCGATCAGCGCGTCGATGACCATGCCGAGCGAGACGAAACTGCAGAGGATCGAGATGGCCCCGAGCACGAGGAGCGACACGTACGGGAACCCGCCGGTGGGATGGAGCCGGCCGAACACCTTGAAGAAGTAGCCGTCTTCGGCCGCCGCGTACGGGATCCGCGAGTAGCCGAGCAGCAGGGCGAACACCGAGCCGAACGCCGTCCACAGAATCAGCCAGGTGAACCCGCTGGCGATCCCGTGCCCATAGATGCGCTCCATGAACGTCGAGACGACGAAGTCCGACTCCGGATGCGCTGACGCCGGCACGAAGTCGCGCCACGGCACGACGCCGATGATCGACAGGTTGATCATCAGGTAGATCAGCGCGACCGCCACGGTGCTGATCACGATCGACCGCGGGATCACGCGGCCGGGATCCTTCACCTCGTCGCCGATGTAGCAGACGTTGTAGTAGCCGAGATAGTCGTAGACGCCGACGCGCGCCGCGGCGCCGAGGCCGAACAGGAACCCGAGCGAGAAGTTGAAGGCGCCCGGCGGGAAGTCGAACGCGACCTTCGGATCGAAGTGCGCGATGCCGGTCACGATCACGCCCAACGTGGCCACGAGCGTGCCGATCCAGAGCGCCACGGTGATCTTCGCGATCGACGTGATGCGCCGGTAGAGCACCACCACGTTCAGCACGCCGACGCCGGCGGCGACGAGCAGCATCTGGCCGGGCGTCAGGCCGGTCCAGATGTAGCCGAGGTACTTCGTGAACCCGATGTAGCCCGACGCGATCTCGAGCGGCCCGCTCAGCACGAACTGCCAGACGAAGAGAAAGGCCATCAGGCGGCCGAACGTCTCCCGCCCGAAGGCTTCGCGCAGGTACCCATACGACCCGCCGGACTTCGGCATCGCCGCGCCGAGCTCGCTCCAGACCATGCCGTCGGAGATCACGATCGCCAGCGCGACGACCCATCCGAGCATCGCCTGCGGCCCGCCGAGCGCGGTCATGAGCAGCGGGATCGTGATGAACGGCCCGATGCCGATCATGTTGATCATGTTCAGCGCCGTGGCCTGCAGCAGTCCGAACCTTCGCGTCAGCGTCGTCGACATGGAGGCGAAATCGTACAAGGGCAAAGGGCAGAGGGCAAAGGGCAAAGGTGAAGGGGAGAGGGAAAAGGGAGGGGAGAGGGAAAAAGGAAAAGGAGGGAAAAGGGAAAAGGGAAAAGGGGGCAGGAGCGTCGCTCCTGCCCCCTTTCTCGAGCGCGGCGTGACGTCAGACCGTTCGTCGTCCGGCCATCATGCGGTAGAGGAAAAGAAGAATGAGGGCGCCGACGAGCGACATGATGAAGCCCGCCGGATCGCCCGGACCGTAGAGGCCCATGGCGCGCCCGAGGAAGCCGCCGAGCACGGCGCCGACGATGCCGAGCAGGATCGTGACGATCATGCCGCCCGGATCACGTCCGGGCATCAGCAGCTTGGCGACGACACCGACGATCAGGCCGAAGACGATCCATCCCAGAATGCCGAACATGGTCAACATCCTTTCTGCAAGGGTGAACTGGACGCGCCGCCCATCGGCGGCGTCGTGCTGGACGACGAACCTCGCTCTGTGCCCGTGAGCCCCGTGAACGACGACGCGCGGCGTGCGCACGGCCGCGATGCCTCGGCACCGTCGCGATGGCGGGCGCCGCCCTGCACCGTCGCTCATGTTTCCGCGTGCTTTGACCTTGCACTGCGGGCGAGCAAAAAGCAAGAGCTGAGCCAGCCCAGCGTCGTCGTGAGCCGCCTGGTGGACGGTCCGAACCGGGCGCCGCGCGCCTCAGGGTGGCTAGCGACGCGCCGAGAGTATCCGGCGATTCGCAACGGCACGGTGACCCGATCGACCGAAGGAGATGCTGCCGGCGGCCGCGTTCCCGGCTAGGCCGTGGCTAGGCTCTTGCACTCCGCTGCCGTGACCGGACCTTCTATGGCTTCTCACCTCGTGCCTCCACGCGCCGCGCGGCAACACGAGTCGGCGACCGATCGCGGGCCCGGCACCCCTGTGCCGCCGCTGTCGCTCTTCGCCCTGGGCATCGTGGGCGGATGGTGGTGGGACCGGCGCCATCCGTGGCCGCTCACGCCCGACGAAGCGTCCTGGCTGATGGTCGCCAGCGGCGTCGCGCTCGTCGCTTTGGGCGCCGGATGGTTCGCGTGGGGCATGGAAACGTTCGCACGCGCGCGCACCGGCATCCTGCTCCAGCGCGCCGCGACGTGCGTGGTGCACCACGGCCCGTACCGATGGTCGCGCAATCCGATGTACGTGGGCTGCGTGGCGATCTATCTCGGTGCGACGTCGTGGCTCAACTCGGCGTGGCCGCTCGTGCTGCTGCCGGTCGTGATCGTCGCGCTGACGTCGATCGTGATCGCGCGGGAAGAACGGTACATGCGGTGGCGCTTCGGCGCGGAGTACGACGCGTATTGCCGCCGCGTGCCGCGATGGCTGTGAGGCTGACTGGAGCAGAGACGCGATGATGCACCGCTTCGACCCACGGCTCGGCACGCCGCATCCCGCCACCGCGCTCGTGCTCGGCGCGCTCGCGGCTCCGGCGGCCGCCGCCGGCGCGCTCTTTGGTCTCGGCGTCGGCCCGGCGATCGTGGCCGGCGCGCTCGCCGCCGGCCTCGCCGGCGTCTGGCACATCCGGCGGCTCACCGCCGATCGCGCCCGCACGATCTCGGATGCGGAGACGCTTCGCCGAGAGCTCGACGACGCGCAGCAGGCTCTTCGGACACGCGAGGCGCTCCTCGATCAGGAGCGCGAGGCACACCGTGCCAAGGACGCGCTGCTCTCGGCGATGTCGCACGACCTGCGTGCGCCGCTTCAGGGCATCACCGCATGGACCCAGCTCCTCAGCGCCTCGCAGGACGACCCGGCGTGCTCTCGCGGCCTTGCGGCGATCGCGCGAAACGCGCAGAACCTTGGGCGCGTGCTCGCGGAGCTGGCGGATGTGTCGAACGTCGTGACCGGCACGACGGACCTGACGTTCGATCTCGTCGACCTGCGGACGCCGATCCGGGCGGCGATCGACAGCGTCCGATCCCCGGCGCACGCGAAGTACATCGTGCTCGACGTCCATCTGCCCGAGGAACCCTGCTACATCACCGGCGATCGCGATCGCCTCCAGCGTGTGATGAGCACGCTCCTGTCCAACGCCGTGCGTTCGACCCAGACCGGCGGCGTCATCAGCGTGATGGTGGCGCGCGAGGGCGCCGACTACCGCGTGGACGTCGCCGACACGGGCATCGGCATCGCGTCGGACGTGGCACGCCCGTTCGAGCGCTGCCAGCCATTCGACGTCGCGGCCGCACGGGAGCACACCGGCGTGAACCTCTGGCTCGCCATCGTCAAGGAACTGGCTGAACGGCACGGCGGATCCGTCGACGCGTCCAGCGCGTGCCTCGACGACGCGTCGGCGATCGCGATCAGGCTGCCGGCGCTGACCGATGTGCGGTGGCCCGACGCCTGCGGCCCGCCGCCGCCATCGCCGAGGTCGACCGCATGACGCCCCGGCCGCTCCGGCTCACCGCTCGGCGCACGCGACCTCGATCGATCGCGCCGAGACCGAGACGACGTCGCCCGCGGCGTAGCGACGTGACGGCTCGCGGCCGTCGGACGTGTCGATCACGACCGCCCAGCGTGCGCTGAACGATGCCGCGGGGATCGTGAACTCCAGCGGCTCGTGGTGCGCGTTGAACAGCAGCAGGAACCGGCCGTCGCGCAACGGCACGCCCTCATCGTCGCGATCGCCGAGGGCGTCTCCGTTGAGGAAGACGGCGAACGAGCGCGCGAAGTCGGATTGCCAATCCTGATCGGTCATCTCCTGGCCGTCGGGCCGGAACCACGCGATGTCGCCCAGCCCGCGGCCGCGCGGCGATTGGCCGGTGAACCAGCGACGGCGCCGGAACACGGGGTGATCGCGCTGCAGCGCGATCACCCGGCGCGTGAAGTCCATGAGATCGCGATCGACGTGCTCCCAGTCGAACCAGGAGATCTCGTTGTCCTGGCAGTAGGCGTTGTTGTTGCCCTGCTGCGTGCGGCCCAGCTCGTCGCCTCCGAGCAGCATCGGGATGCCCTGCGACAGCAACAGCGTCGTCAGGAAATTGCGCTGTTGGTGGGTGCGCAGGCGGTTGACGTCGGGATCGCCGGTCGGGCCTTCCGCGCCGCAGTTCCATGACCGATTGAAGGACTCGCCGTCGCCGTTCGCCTCGCCGTTCGCCTCGTTGTGCTTCTCGTTGTAGGAGACGAGATCGCGCAGGGTGAAGCCGTCGTGGGCGGTGACGAAGTTGAGGCTCGCGTACGGGCGCCGGCCATCCGCCTCGTACAGATCCGACGAGCCGGTGAACCGGTTCGCGAACTCGCCGAGCTTCCCCGGCTCGCCGCGCCAGTAGTCGCGGACCGCGTCGCGGTACTTCGCGTTCCACTCGCACCAGCGCACGGGGAAATTGCCCACCTGGTATCCGCCCTCGCCGAGATCCCACGGCTCCGCGATGAGCTTCACGCGGCTGAGCGTCGGATCCTGATGGATGATGTCGAAGAACGCCGACAGCCGATCCACCTCGTAGAGGCCGCGCGCCAGCGTGGACGCCAGGTCGAACCGGAAGCCGTCGACGTGCATCTCCTGCACCCAGTAGCGGAGCGAGTCCATCACCAGTTGAAGGGCGTGCGGATGACGCATGTTCAGGCTGTTGCCCGTGCCGGTGTAGTCCATGTAGTAGCGCGGCTGGCCTTCGACGGTGCGGTAGTAGGCCAGGTTGTCGAAGCCCTTGAGGCACAGCATCGGGCCGAGGTGATTGCCTTCCGCCGTGTGGTTGTAAACCACGTCGAGGATCACCTCGAGGCCGGCGGCGTGCACGGCCTTGACCATCTCCTTGAACTCGCGCACCGCGCCGGCCGGATCCTCGCAGGAGGCGTACTCGCGGTGCGGCGCGAGGTAGCCGTACGAGTGATAGCCCCAGTAGTTGCGGAGGCCGCGATCGAGCAGGTGGGGCTCGTGCAGGAACTGGTGGATCGGCAGGAGCTCGATGGCCGTGACACCGAGCCACCGCAGGTGCTCGAGCGCGGCGGGATGCGCGAGCCCGGCGTACGTGCCACGCAGCGGCTCAGGCACGTCGGGGTGGCGCTTCGTGAATCCTTTGACGTGCACTTCGTAGATGACGGTCTCGTTGAGCTTGCGGCCGATGGGCGCGTCGTCGCCCCAGTCGAACCGATCGTCGACGACGACCGAGTGCGGGATGTACGGCGCGCTGTCGGTCTCGTCGCGGACGAGATCGTCGCCGCCGGCCGGATACGGAAAGATCGACGGGTGCGCGGCGACGTCGCCGTCGAGAGCCCGGGCATAGGGATCGACGAGCAGCTTCGCAGGGTTGCAGCGCAGGCCCCGTTCCGGATCCCACGGCCCGTGAACACGAAACCCGTACCGCTGACCCGGCCCGATGCCGGGGATGTAGCCGTGCCAGCAGAAGGCCGTGCGTTCGGGCAGACAGACGCGCCGCTCGGCGCCGGCGGCGTCGAACAGACAGAGCTCGACGCGCTCGGCGACTTCCGAGAACACCGAGAAGTTCGTGCCGTGGCCATCCCACGACGCGCCGAGTGGCAGCGGGTCGCCGGGCCGTACGAATGGACGCTTTGCCATACCGAAAGAAACCGGCGTGCGCCACTGCACATCTCGGGCCACCGTGGGAATCGGAGGCCGGCCGCCGGTGTGTAACGCGCGTGCGTCTCGGAGCGTCAGAGCTCGCGGGCGACGCAGCGAACGAGGAGGGCAACGGGAAACGTCCGCCACAACCGGGCGCAGTCGACCTCATCGGCGATCGGCGCATCGGCATCGAATCGGTTCCTCCATTCGCCCGGCGGCAACGCGAGGCGCGCGCCTTCACCGATCGGATCACCGAGCACGAGCCGCGGGACGGCCACGACGACGTCGGTTCCGCGCCGAAAGGCCAGCACGCGATGAGCATGCGGCCCCGTCGCGGCGAGCGGCAGGTACTCGGACGATGGGCCGAACGTTTGCGGGCGCTCGCGGCGAAGACGCAGAGCCTCGCGGATGATCCACGGCTTCGGCAGGCCGTCCTCGGCGCGCCGCCAGATGGCGTCTGGCGTGAGGCCGTCGAGCTCGGCGAGCCGCTGCCGGCGGAGGTCGAAATCCACCAGCCCGCGGTTGTCGGGATCGACCAGCGTGTGCGCCCAGAGCTCGCAGCCTTGATAGACATCCGGCACCCCAGGACACGTGAGCTTGAGGAGCGTCTGCGACAGCGAGTTGATCCATCCTGGGCGTACGAGCGGCGCCACGAACGCTCGCACGTCCTCCATGAGGTCGGCGTCCTGCCACACACCCTCGACGAACCGGCGCAGTGCCGCTTCGTACGGCGCGTCGGGTGACGTCCAGGACGTGTACAGTCTCGCCTCGCGCGCAGCCTTCTCCATGTGCGTCACCGCCCGCTCGAGCGAGAGCGGCCATGCGCCGACGAGCGTCTGGTAGAGGTAGTACTCGGTGTTCCGATCGGGCCGCTGACCGGTGCGATAGCGATTCGCCATGCTCGACCAGCGGCGCACGGCCTCGCTCCAGCGCACGGGACACTCGGAGAGGAGCGCGAGCCTCGCACGCACGTCCTCGCTCCGCTTCGTGTCGTGCGTGGACGTCGCGAGCATCGAGCGCGGCCGGCTCGCCTGTGCGTCGCGGCACGCGGCGTGGAACGCGTCCACGCTCACGGCGAACTGCGTCGGATCGCCGCCGACCTCGTTGAGCGCGATGAAGCGGTTGTAGACGTAGAACGTCGTGTCCTCGATACCCTTGGCCATCGCGGGCCCGGTCGTCTGCTGCAGGCGTGAGACGAACTCGGCTTCGAGCGGACCCGTGATCTCGAGCGCGAGCAGTGCCCGGAGGAACTCGAAGAGCGCCGGCTCGAGATCAGGACGCTCGGCCGCCGCCGCGCGCGTGACCGCCTCGATGACGCGACGGTCCGACTCGCGCACCCATGAAGCGGCAGGCCGGACGTACGTGCGGTAGACGGGGTGCCAGGCGATGACCTCCCGGATCGCGTCCGTCAGGTGATGCCGGGAGTAGTCGCGGTACCGGCGATGGCGTTCGCAGATGTCCACGAGCAGCCCCGTGAGGCGATTGACGTCGCTGCCCAGGACGTCGCGCGCGACGAGCAGCATCTTGTCGTGCGCGATGCGCCCATAGTCGGTCGACTCGCCCGTGAACTCGGCGTAGAACTGCGTGAGCGGCGCCTCGGCCGACGGATCGACGAACAGCCGCGTGACGAGGTTCAGGAAGTCGTAGCCCGTCGTCCCGGCCACGGGCCACTCGGCGGGCAGGGTCTCACCCCGCGACAGGATCTTCTCCGCGATGATCCAGGCGTTGGGCACAGCGGCGCGCAGCCGCTCGAAGTACTCCTGGGGATCCCTCAGGCCGTCGGGATGATCCACCCGAAGGCCGGCGACGAGACCGCCGCGCGCCCAGTCGAGCACACGACGGTGGATGTCCTCGAAGACCTGCTCGTCTTCGGTTCGCAGACCGATCAGCGTGTTGACGTCGAAGAACCGCCGGTACCCCAGGTCGCGCCCGGCGCTGCGCCACCAGGCGAGCCGGTAGTTCTGCAGCTCCAGTATCGTGTGCAGCGCGTCCGGATCCCCGTTCGTCGCGCGGACGACCTCGTCCACCGCGGCGGCCACGGCCGCCTCGTCGCGCAACAGCCGATCGAGGGCCGCGTGCAGGACCTCCTTGTCGCGATGCCGCCGGCGCACGCTGGCGCGGTCCGTGGCGGTTGGCCGCGGCAGGGCGCTGAACGCATCGGCGAGATCAGCCAGGACGTCGGACCCTGCTTGCCGCGCCGCGGGCCCGAGGAGCGGCCCGAGCGAGCTCGCGCTCAGCGGATATCGGTGATCGGACCCGTAGATCACGAAGAAGCTCGCGCCGTCGCGCTCGAGCCGGATCTCGCCGTTCTCGAGCACGCGACCGTAATGGTCGGCCAGCACCGGCAGCAGCACCAGGTTGCGCAGGCGCGCCTCCGGCGGGTCCCAATCGACGTCGAAGTACGACGCGAAATGGCTCGACGGTCCGTTCTCGAGCACGTCGGCCCACCAGCGATTCCCCGTCGACACCGCCATGTGGTTCGGCACGACGTCCACGACCTGCGTGAGGCCGTGCGCACGGAGCGCCTCGACGAACCGCCAGAATGCCGGCTCCCCGCCGAGCTCGTCGTTCACGCGGCCGTGATCGACGATGTCGTAGCCGTGAGTACTGCCGGACGCGGCCTGCAGATACGGCGAGCAGTAGGCGTGCGTGATGCCGAGCGAGGCGAGGTAGTCCGCGATTGCCGCCGCGGCGTCCAGCCCGAAGCGCGGCTGGAGTTGCAGGCGATAGGTCGCGGACAACGGGATCGACTCATCGGTCGGTGGCGTCATCGTCGCGTCGGGTCAAGGCCGGTCCAAGCCGCTGTCGCGCGCCCGCCGGCGGTTCACGTAGACCGCCTCGACGACCACGCGCTGCGATGCCATCGCAGCGCGGTGCCAAACCCATGCCCAGTTGTCTCGCGTTTCTGGCGCGAGCGCGCTCTGCACGCTGGGCAGAACGACCCTGCCGGCGCTCACATTCATCCTCGCCGAGAGGCGCAGACCCGGCGCTGCCTCAGGTCCGTCTCCGTTTCCGTGGCACTGGCGTTGCACTAACGGTCTCTGGAGACCTGCGCGAGAGGCCGCGCGCGAGCGAGCCACGCGAGCGAGCCCGCGCGAACGGCGCGGGGCCTTGGGGGCCCCCGCGAGTGAGCGCGTCGGGGAGCCCGCAGGGGCGAAGCCCCTCGGACTGATCAAAGGAGATCCGGATGTTCCACCACAATCGGAAGCTGCAGTACAACGCGAAGCCCGATCGTCCGGATCCGCTGTTCGCCCGCCAGTTGCAGGAGGCGCTCGGCGGCCAATGGGGGGAGATCAGCCTCATGATGAGCTATCTCTTCCAGGGCTGGAACTGCCGCGGGCCCGCCAAGTACCGCGACATGCTGCTCGACATCGGCACGGAGGAGATCGCCCACGTCGAGATGGTCGCGACGATGATCGCGAGGCTGCTGGAGAAGTCGCCGGTCGATGCCACGGATGCCGCGGCGAAGGATCCCGCGCTTCGGGGCATCATGGGCGGGGCGACCGTCAGCGACGTGTTGCTCGCCGGCATGAACCCCCAACACGTCATCGTCACCGGCGGCGGCGCTTCGGCGACCGACAGCGCCGGCTACCCGTGGACGTCGCGCTACACGATCGCGAGCGGCAACCTCATGGCCGACTTTCACTTCAACGTGACGGCGGAGTGCCAGAGCCGGTTGCAGCTCGCGCGCCTGTACGAGCTGACCGGCGACGCCGGCGTTCGCGACATGCTCTCGTTCCTCATCGCGCGCGACACGATGCACCAGAACCAGTTCCTCGCCGCGATCGAGGAGCTGCAGCACGACGGCCTGGAATCGATGCCGGTGCCACACAGCTTGTCGTCCGAGTTGGAGAACCGCGCGGTCGCGTATCAGTACTGGAACTGCTCGAACGGCGTCACCTACGAGGCGCGATGGCTGGCTGGCCTCTCACCGGACGGCCGCGGCGAGTTCACCGTCGTCAGCCCCGCCGAGCCGATGGGCGAGGAACCCTATCCGGGTGCTGTCGATCCCCGCCTCCACGGTACGCCGCGCGGTCCGATGACACCAACGGCGTAGGGCGGCCAACGACGATTGCAGCGCTGCCGTTCGCGCGTCGCGCGCGCGACGTCCTACCCCGGGCCGTTCACCGCCGCCGCACCCACCGAACGTCGACACCCTCGCTCGCGCCGAGCGCACGCGTCAGCAGGTCCGCTGTCGCCGCGTTGACGCCCGCGGCGCGCAGCATGTCGATGGTGGGCTGATCGATGTAGACGTCCGTGTCGTCCACCGACTCGAGCTCGAGATGGCGCGTCAGCTCGGCGAGCTGCGCGTCGGTGATTCGGCCAATCACCGCGCCCGTCCGGGAGTCGACCAGCTCGAGCGCGCCATCCGATGCGCCAGCCGAGCGGGCCGTCGGACCAGGCCCGACCGGCGCCGCGGGCAGCGGTGGCTGCTCGTCGGCCGCTATCGCAATCGGCCCGGAGATCACGGGAGAGAGCAGCGTGGTGATGATCTCGCGCGCCCGGCCCTCGTCTTCCTCCCGCACCAGCACGGAGAGCGGCGGAGCCGTTTCACCGACGGTGAGCGTCGATCGATGGCCGATCAACTCGGACGCGAGCCCGCGATCCTGGACCATGTACTCGATCCCCGCCTGCTCGAGCGCCGCGAGCACGTGTGGAACGACGGTCGCCTCGGTCGTGCGCCAGACGGGAATGAGGGCCTCTTGCGGATCGGGTTGGTCGTGGTCGGATGTCATCTGAGGAGCCTCCTTCGGCATCATCGGCGCCGCTCGCGGCGACGGACTTCCGCGATCGCCTCGCGTTCGGCCCGGTCGTCGGCGCTCGCCGCCGGCAGCGTGTCGTGCTCGTCGATCTCGTGGACAGCCAGATCGGCGGCATCGCCAGGCAACGCCTCGACGTTCAGGTCGTCGCGCGTCGTGCCGGGCGCGCCTTGCCGGACGGCGGCGTCGTACCCCGCATTCTGCTCTGGCCGGTCCTGCACGTCATCCGGAAGTTCCTGCCCGCCGCGGCGTCTCGGCGGCGGCTGCTCGGCATCGCCTTCGCTGCCGTGCGGCGCCCTATCAGTGGAACGTGGGTGCACATCGCGTTGCACACGGTTCGCCATGCTTCCCTCCGCACCTCATGGTGCAAGAGCCTCGCCAGCACGAGACGCGCATGGCCTGTCTGCGGGCCAGCGGCGGTGAGCCGCCGTGCGATGCGACTACGCAATCAAATCACGCAGCCGTTGCGGCTCCTCGCCCAGCCAGGACGGGTGCGTGGCGGTCGCGTCGAAAAGCGACGAGACCTTGAACGGCTCGTACGCGCCGTCAGCGGCGGCCGCCACCGTTCGAGCCAGCAGCGACCGCACGCTCGCATCGTCGAGCGGCCTGAACGACCGCGCGACGTCACAGGCCTGGTCGAGCATCGCCATCGACTCCATCCCGGTGACGACGACCGACGTGGGGAGGTTCAAGGCGTACTGCAGGCATTCGACGGCCGACACGATTCCCGAGCGCAGGATGATGCCGTTGGCCATCGACTTCATGCCGAGCACGCCGACGTTGTCGCGCAGCAACGCCGGCAGCACGAGCCTCTCGAAGCTCCGATAGTGCGCGTCCATGACGTTCAGCGGCATCTGGACGGCATCGAAACGCACCCCGTGCGCCCGGGCGACGTCGAGCGTGTGCAGATGGATGGCGGGATCCTTGTGACCGGTGAAACCGACGTACCGCACCTTGCCCGCTCGCTGCGCGTCCGTCAGCGCGCGGTGGGCCCCCTCATCGTCGAAGATCCGGTGAGGGTCCTCGAAGCGGATGACCTCGTGATGCTGAACGAGATCGAGGTGGTCGATCCCCAACCGTCTCAGCGACTCGTCGAGCTGTCGAGCGGCTTCGGAGCGCGACCGCCCGTCGACCTTCGTCATGACGAACGCCTTCTGGCGATAGCCATCCCTGAGCGCCAGGCCCATTCGCACTTCGCTCAGCCCGTCGTTGTAATCCCACGCGTTGTCGAGGAAGTTGACCCCGCGGTCGAGCGCCGTCCGGACGATCCGGATCGCGAGCGCCTCGGACACGTCCTTCAAGCCGAGATGCCAGCCGCCGACGCCGATGGCCGACACGGATTCCCCGGTGTGGCCGAGGATGCGATGCGGAATCTCTGCGCTCATGCTCCAGTCCCTCCCCGCTCACGTATCATCACCTGAGTCGCTCCTGCACACGCATCGCCAAGGCGGATTCCGTGATTCCCTACCACGACGAGAACCAGACGCTGCGCACCGCGTGGGTCACGATCGCGCTCGTGGTCCTCACCGTGTGCACGTGGGTCTTCGTGCAAGGGGCGGGCGCGCCGATGCCGTTGGCCGCGTCCGTCTGCAATCTCGGGCTGATTCCCGGCGAGCTGACGCTTTCCGCCCCCGTGGGCTCGGAATTCCCGATGGGCGACCGCGTGGTGTGCGTCACCGATCCCGGCCGCCAGATGTCGACGCTCGTCACGTCCATGTTCCTCCACGGGTCGTGGATGCACCTCATCGGGAACATGTGGTTTCTGTGGCTCTTCGGCAACAACGTCGAGGACTCGATGTCCCGGCCGCGCTTCCTCGCCTTCTACTTGCTCTGCGGCCTCGCGGCCGCGATGGCGCAGGTGCTCGCGTCGCCGTCCTCGATCACGCCCATGGTCGGCGCATCGGGCGCCATCAGCGGCGTCATGGGCGCGTACTTGATGCTCTTCCCGCGCGTCCGGGTGTTCACGCTCGTGCCGCTCGGCTTCTTCATGTACTCGATGGCGCTGCCGGCCTGGGTGATGCTGATCTACTGGGCCGTGCTGCAGTTCTTCGGCGGCGTCACCAGCATCGCCTCGAACGAGGCCGGCGGCGTGGCGTTCTGGGCCCACGTCGGCGGCTTCCTCGCCGGCGTGGTGCTGGTGAAGATCTTCCAACGACCCGATCGCACGCTCGCGCACAGGTCGCATGTCTGGCGGCCCCAGCAAGCGGGCTGGCGGTGAGCCAGCGGCGCACGCCGCCCGTCATCGCACGACGATCGTTCCTTTGAGCATGTCCATCCCGCAGGCGAACGACAGCTCGCCCGCGGACGGCGTGATCTCGATCGCGACCGGCTGGTTGAGCGGCAACTCCCGCCGAATCGCAAGCGAGGGAAACACCACGGCCGTGGCGCAGGTCTGATCCGTCGTCCGGATGAACGTGAGGCGCGCCGGCAGCCCGGCACGCAGCGTGAGACGCGCGGGGCTGAAGCCGTCCGGCACGATTCGCACGGTGGCTTCCTGCACGGACGGTCCCGCGGCGGCGCCGGGCCCGCCGGCATCCGTCGCGGGCCGGGCCGACGACGATCCCGGCGAGGCGGACGGCGCGGCCGGCCCGAGCCCCAGCCGCTCCCGTTCCGCGCGGAGAAAGAAGCTCCCGCCGCTCACGACGACGTCCGTACGTTGCACGCCGGCTTCGATTTCGATCTCGTCCGCCCCGACTCGACCGATCGAGACGTCACGTTCGACGAACCGGCCGGGCGCGGACGCGTTCGCCAGGTACACGACCGTGCGGCCCCCGATGTGCTGCACCGCGCCGCGCGGCACGACGACCACGTCCCGCGGCTCGCTCGTGCCGACGACCACGTCGGCATACATGCCGAGCCGCAGCTCGCCGCGGGGATTCGGCACCTCGATCCGCAACCTGGCCGTTCGCGTTTCGCGATTCACTTGCGGATCGATGTAGCCGACCCGCCCGTGCAGCGACCGACCCGGATACGCGTTCGTCGTCACCGTCGCGGCGCTGCCGATGCGGACGTGCGCGAAGTCGCGCTCGTAGAGATCCGCCATCACCCACACCGTGGACAGATCCACGACGGTGAACAGCTTCATCGACGGGTCCACGTTGAGCCCGGGATTCGCGACGCGTTCGGTGACGATGCCGTCGATGGGCGCCGGCACGGTGGTCGTGGCGTCCACGGGCCTGCCCGGCGCCAACGCATCGAGCGCCGGCTCGGACATGCCGAGCAGCGCGAGCTTCGTGCGCGCGGTCTGCACGGTGGCGGTCTGAGCCGTGTGCTCGGCATGGATGCGCTCGAGCTCCTGCCGGCTGGCGGCGCCGATCGCGACGAGACGCTCCGTGCGCTGCAGCGCGCGATCGTGCGCCTCCAGCTCGGCCTTCGCCGAGACATACCGCGTCTGCGCCTCGGCGAGCTCGGGGCTGTAGACGTCCGCCATCGTCTGCCCGCGCCGCACGCGATCGCCGAGATCGACGGCGACGGACGTGACCCGGCCTGCGACGAGCGGCGTCACGGCCACCTGCCGGTACGCGTTGGCTTCGACGACGCCCGGGATCCTGATGGCGCTCGACGCGCGCCGCACGGATGCGCGCGTCGTCGTGATGCCCGCGCGGGCCGCCGCCTCCGGAGACAACGGCACGACCACGTCCGGAAGCCGTTGCTCCTCGGCAGGCGTCGACGCGGGCGACGCGCCCCGCGGCTCGGATGTCGACGCTGACGGAGCAGGCGCCGGCACCGACGTCGGCGCGGTGCTCGCGGACGGCCCGACCGTGACCGGCGGAGCCACCGGCACCTCGTGCCGGCCGATCAGAAGGAGGTAGGCGCCGACAGCTCCCACCAGCAGAAGCGCCGCGGCGGCGCCGGCCGCCACCACAGGATGCAGGCTCACGCGCCGCTCGCCGTTCATCGCGCCCCTCCCACGGCGCGCATCAGCGCCGTTCGCGCCTCGAACGCCGCGCGCAACGCCGCGGTGTAGGCGCGCTCGACGTCGAGGAACCGTCGCTGCTCCGCCAGAACGTCGAACACCGTCATCCGGCCGAGCGCATAGCTCTGCGTGACGACCGACAGCGTCTGCCGGGCCAGCGCGCTGGCGCGATCGCGGAAGAGCGCGACGGCGGCATCGGCCTGCGCCGCCTGGGCGCGCGCCGCGGCGATCTCGGCGGCAGCCGTCAGGCGTGCGGCCTCGTAGTCGGCCGCGGCCCCGTTCCTCGCGGCGCGAGCGGCCGCGACCGCACCCTGATTCCGATCGAGGATCGGCACGGTGACGGCCGCACCGAACGCGACGTAGTGGAAGACGCCCCGAATCGGCTCCAGCCGATCGTCGGCCGTGAATCCCCGCTGAGGGAACCCGGCGTCCATCCGCATGTAGCTGGCGAACAGGCGGGCGTCGATGCGCGCTTCGCGCCGCAGCACGTCGATGCGCGCATCGGCGAGGCCGACGCGTGCCCGTGCCTCCTGAACATCGGCACGGTCAACGCCGGCCCGCGCGTCGTCGACGCCTGCGGCGACGGCGGGCCCGCCGCCGACGGCGTCCTCCAACTGCTCGCGCAGCTTCACCGCGGCGTCCGGTAGGAGACCGAGCATCCGCTTGAGCTCGATCATCGCGAGATCCGCGCGGCCGACCTGGATCGCCCGGTCGGACTCGAGACGTCTGAGCTCCAGTTCGACGAGGTCGCGGTCGAGCGGTGGCGACGCGCCTTCCTCCACGCGCGCGCGCAGCAGCTCGAGCTGCCGCGCGGTCGTGGCGACGAGATCGTCGAGAATGCCCAGCTCGCGGACCGCGGCGAGCACCTCGCCGTACCGCGCGCGGACGTCGGCCGCGAACAGCCGCTCGCGGTTCGCCACCTCCAGCGCCGCGCCGCGGACTTGCTCGTCGGCAACGCGCGCCCGGCCGGCACGCCGGAACAGATCGAGCGGCCACTCCACGCTCCCGGTCGTCTGCCGATCGCGGCCGGCGGGCTCGGTCCGCTGCTCGAACGACACCGACGGGTTCGGCCGCAATCGCGCCTGAGCGCGCTGCCCGCGGGCCACGTCGACGACCGTCCGCGCGGCCTGCAGCCCCGGCTCGCGCGCGCGAGCGTCGGCAATCGCCTGTTCGAGCGACAGGCCGTCGACCGGATCGACATACCGCAGTGCCGACGGCGTCACGTGCGGCGCCTGCGCCGCCGGCGCGGCCGCAGAGAGCACGACGGCGCCGGCCATCGCGGCGATCCAGCGCGCGCTCATTGCACACCTCCGTCGAAGCTCGCGGTGCCCCGGCCGCCGGGCCCATCCCACTCCACGGCGAAATGCCACGTGCCGGCCATGCCGAAGTCGCCGACGATCGCGTAGCGTCCCGGAACGCCGGTCCGCCGCACTTCGAGCCCGCCCGACATCGTCATGCCGGGCATCGACATGCCGGCGCTCGCGTGCACCGCACCGACGTCGCGCAAGACGCCGCCGTCCGCCTCGCGGAACTCGATCACGAAGTCGTTGCGGCCCTGGCGGAGTGCGCCGGCCGGACTCCGCAGCACGACGTCCAGGTCACCCGCGCGCACGGTCGTCACGACCGCGCCGGATCCTTCAGTCGGGCTCGCCGCGTCGTCGCGGAGCGCCATCCAACCCCACAACGCCAGGACCACGCCACCGATCACCGCGGCGGCCCGCCACCGGCGCGGAACGCGGCGTTCGTGTACCGCCGGCGTCGCCGGCTCGGGCTCGAGCCGAAGGCGACGCGCGTGCAGCCAGAAGAACAGCACGGGCGTGACGATGAGCACGTGCAGCAGCGACGACACCATCCCGCCGAGCACCGGCGCGGCGAGCGGCTTCATCACCTCGGCACCCGCGCGCGTGCTCCACATGATCGGCAGCAGGCTGGCCACGATGGTCGACACCGTCATGACCTTCGGCCGCAGCCGCAGGAGCGCGCCCTCGACCACGGCGTCGCGCAGGAGCGCGCGCGTGAGCACGCCGCCGTGCGCCGCGCGCGTTCTCGCCACGGCCTGGTCGAGGTAGATCACCATCACGACGCCGGTCTGCACGGCGGTGCCGAACAGCGCGATGAAGCCGACCCACACGGCGACCGAGACGTTGTACCCGATGAGCCAGACGAAGTAGATCCCGCCGGTGAGCGCGAACGGCACCGCGAGCAGCACGTGTGCCGCCTCGGCGAACGATCCGTAGGTGAGAAAGAGCAGCACGAAGATGACCACCAGCACGAGCGGCACGACGAGCCCGAGCCGCTCGCGCGCGCGCACCTGGTTCTCCCACCGTCCGCTCCAGCCCAGGTAGTAGCCGGCCGGGAGCGGCACGGCCGACACGGCCGCCTTCGCGTCCTCGACGAACCCGCCGACGTCGCGTCCCTGGACGTTGAGCAGAACGGTCGCGAGCAGCAGCCCGTTCTCGGACGAGATCATGGCGGGGCCGCGCACGTGCTCCAGGCGCGCGACCTGCGCGAGCGGCACCTGTGCGCCGCCGGGAGCCGGCACGAGCACGCGGCCGAGCGCCGCCGGATCGCCGCGGAATTCCGGGCCGTACCGCACACGTACGGGAAACCGCCGCCGGCCTTCGATCGTCATCGTCAGCGTCGTCTCGCCGACGGCCGTGCCGAGCACGTCCTGGATTGCGCCAACGCCGATGCCATGGCGTGCCGCCGCGGCCCGGTCGATCGTCACGTTCAGGTACTGGCCGCTCGTCACCTGCTCCGGGTACACGTTCGCCGCGCCGGGCACGCGACGCAGCACGCCGGCAATCGATCGCGCCGTCCGTTCCAGCTCGTCGAGGTCGGTGCCGAAGATCTTCACGCCGACCTCGGAGCGGATGCCCGTCGTCAGCATGTCGATGCGATTGATGATCGGCATCGTCCAGATGGTCGACACGCCAGGCAACTGCACGGCGTCGCTCATCTCGCGGCGCAGCCGTTCGACGGTCATGCCGGGCCGCCAGGCGGCCTTGGGCTCGAGGCGCACGATCGTCTCCGTCATGTTCAGCGGCGCCGGATCGGTCGACGTGTCGGCTCGCGCGACCTTCGCGACGACCGACGCCACTTCCGGCACGCCGAGCAGGGCGGCGTTCTGCCGCGAGGCGATCGCTGCCGCCTCGTCGAGCGAAATGCTCGGGTCTGCGATGGGCATGAACATGAGATCGCCCTCGTCGAGCGCCGGCATGAACTCGTGGCCGAGCCCTCGCGCGGCCACGATCGCTCCGGCGAACAGCACGGCCGCGATCACGATCGTGACGGCGCCGTGCCCGAGCGCCAGGTCCAGAACGGGCGCGTACACGCGTCGCAACCCGCGCATCACCGGGTTGTCCTCTTCGCGGTGGAATCGGCCACCGAGCAGCACGGTGCAGAGCACCGGCACCAGCGTCACCGCGACGACGGCCGCGGCCAGCACCGCAACCGTCTTGGTCAGCGCGAGGGGATGGAACAGCTTCCCTTCCTGGCCGCTCAGCGCGAACACCGGCACGAAGGCCAGCAGGATGATCGCCATCGAGAAGAAGACCGGCCGGCCGACGAGCCGGGTCGACTCGAGCACGGTGGCCCACACGCGCGGCCGGTCCCGAGGATCCACGTGCCGCTGCTCCAGGAATCTGAACGCGTTCTCGGTGACGACGATGCCGGCGTCCACGAGCACGCCGATCGCGATGGCGATGCCGGCGAGGCTCATGATGTTGGCCGATACGCCGAGGTAATAGAGGCCCAGGAAGGACATCAGGACCGCGAGCGGCAGCGGCAGCGTGACGATGAGGATCGATCGGACGTGCATGAGGAACAGCACGTGCGCGAGCGTCACGAGCGCGATCTCCTCGAGGAGTGCCGTCCGCAGCGTGTCCACCGATCGCTCGATGAGCGCCGAGCGATCGTAGAAGGGCACGATCGCCACGCCGGGCGGCAGGCCGGGCGCGATCTGCGCGATGCGCGCCTTCACGGCATCGATCACCTGCTTCGTGTTGACGCCGGTCCGTGCGACCACGACGCCGCCGACGGCTTCGCGCGTGCCCTTGACGAGCGCGGCCGTGCGGAAGGCGTCGCCGAGCCGCACGTCCGCCACGTTCTCCACGTAGATCGGCACGCCTCCGGCCGCGCCGACGACGATCCGCTTCACGTCGTCGATCGAGCGGATCAGGCCGACGCCTCGCACGATCAGCCATGCGCCGTTCGCATCGAGCACGTTGCCGCCCACGTTCACGTTGCTCTCGCGGACGGCGGCGACGACGGCGCCGAGCGGCAGGTCGTAGGTGCGCAGCCGGTTGGGATCGACGTCGATCTGGTACTGCTGAACGAAGCCGCCGACCGAGGCGACTTCGGCGACGCCCGGCACGGCGTTGAGCTGGTACCGGATGAACCAGTCCTGGAGGCTGCGCAGCTCGCGAAGCGAGTGGCGATCGCTGTCGACCGTGTACCAGAACACGTGCCCCACGCCGGTGGCGTCGGGCCCGAGCGTCGGCACGACGCCGGCGGGCAGCCGCGTCGTCACCAGGCTCATGCGCTCGAGCACCCGCGTCCGCGCGAAGTACGTGTCGACGCCGTCGTCGAACACGACGTAGACCATCGAGAAGCCGAAGGCGGACTGCGAACGCACGACACGAACGCCGGCCAGCCCCTGAAGTCCGGTGGTCAGCGGATAGGTGAGCTGATCCTCGACCTCCTGCGGGCTGTGTCCCGGCCATTCGGTGAAGACGATCACCTGGTTCTCGGACAGGTCGGGAATCGCGTCCACCGGCGTCGCGCGGAGCGCCCACCAGCCCCAGGCGGCGAGGCCCAGGTAGATCACGATGACGAGAAAGCGGTTACGGAGCGCGAGATGAATGAGTCGGTTGATCATGGGTCACGACCGCGCCAAGGCGCGCGCACGCGCGCGCCCGTCCACGCCCGGGCGAAGCCGGGCAAGAGAGACGCGACGATCGTGACTAGACGAGGAAGACGGAGAGGAGCAGGTAGGTCGCGACGGCTTTCGGCGGCGCATCATCCGGCGCCCGGACGATGTCGGGCGGCGGAAGGGGCAGCACGAGGCCGACCCGGTAATCGGCCGGCTCGCCCGACATCGCCGTCGTGACGGGCGGCGCCGCGTGCGTGTCTTCGCGGCGCTCAGCGGGCGCGCAGCAACTCATCGCCGCGGTGTCTCCACCCGCTGCGATCGACGGCCTCGATGGCTCGGGCCGATGGAGAGGGCAAGTGGACGCGGCCGCCGTCGTCGTGGTCTGTCGTGCGAACGACGCCGCCACGCCACAGAGCCCGGCATGGCCTGTCGTGAAGACCAGCAGCACCGCGAGCACGGCGAGGCGTCGGACGACAGCCATCTCCCCTAGCATGCGCTCCGTACCTGCACCTGTCAAAGCGTCTAGTCGTTCGACGCCGGCCTCATCAGGAACGCCTGCAACCCCGGCAGATCGTCCGTGTTGATGAGATCGACGCCGGCATCCAGGCAGACCTGCCAGCCTGCCGGCGTGTCTGGGATGGCCCAGAACCGGATCTTCCGGCCCTGACCGTGCGCCCGCGCGACGATGGCGCGCAGCTTCTCGCGCTCGTCGTCCGGCATCACGCCGGCCCCGCGCCAGGCGAAGACGTTCTGCCAGTTGTCGCTGATCACCGGCACGAGGGATGCCGGCGGCGACGTCTCGAGGTCCGCGAGGCGGCCGTCGATCGCCGCGAAGCGCAGCGTCTCGCCGGAGAGAGTCTCGCGCGCGCGGTTGCCCGAGATGACGACCGTGACGGCGCCCTCGGTGACGCCATCGGTCCGAAACGTCGTCAGCATGCCGTCGTACCGCGCGAGCACGTCGCGCAGTGCGGCGTAGGTCGGCTCCGCCTCGGATTTCACGTCGATCCACAGCAGGAACGGAGCACCGGCGCCGCCGAGACGGCCGCCCGGCGCCGCGACGCGCTCGCGAAGCGGATCGAGATACAGCGATTCGAGCGTGCGGTCGACACGTACGGCCTCTCGGTCGTGCGCGACGAGCAGCCGGCCGCCGACGAGCCACACGTCGGCCTCGACGCTCGCGAAGCCGTGCGCGAGCGCGTCGAAGAGCGGCCGCGCGTGCTCGTAGTCGTTGTGCGCGTGCGCGCGCGGCAGCGGCGCATCCGGCCGGCCCATCGACTGGCCAACAGCGGCCGGGGCGACGATGGCGAGCCACGACAGACAGAGCGTCAGCATGCGGCACCTCATCATTCCATCCCGCCCATCCCGCGCGATCGCTTGGACCTGCTGCACTGGGCCGACGGCTCGCTCGTCGAACGCCGGCCCTGGCGATTCCGGAAACGCAGCTCAGTATCGGTCATGACGTGGAATCCGCTCCAGGGTATCGGCGAATGCGGGGCCGGTGGCTGCACGCTCGCCCGCGGTCATCGGCAGCCGCGCGCCCTCGTCGACGACTCGTGCGCTCGACTGATCTGCGCGGCCCGCCGATCGCTTACCATGGACGTGTCACCGCCGCGGGGCGCGCATCGTGCCCGCGGCATGCGGTCATCCGCGCCCGGCGAGAGCGGACGTCAGACTCGGCGTCCAAGGCGTTGCCCAAACGGCCCCTCGCACGGCGGGTCTTCACCAATGGGAGGCGATGTGTCGTCCAGCACCCGGCATTCAGCGAAGAGCGCGTTGCTCGTCATCGATCTGGCCAATGATTTCGTGTTTTCCGGCGGCGTGATCGCCGATGCCGGCGGCCCGGCGTACCAGGCGCGGGCGCAGGCGATCGTCCCGAGACTCGCGCGTCTCGTCGAGGCGGCACGGCAGGCCGGCGTCCTGGTCGTGTACGCGACGGATGCGCATCGCGAAGGCGACAGCGAGCTGGCGAAATGGCCGCCGCACGCGATGAAGGGCACGTGGAACGCGCAGATCGTGCCGGCGCTCGCGCCCCGTCCCGGCGACCTCGTGATCGAGAAGCAGACCTACAGCCCCTTCGTCAGCTCGGCGATCGACGCCGAGCTGCGCGCACGAGGCATCGAACGTCTCTACATCACCGGTCTGCACACGGACTGCTGCGCGCGTCACACGTCGGGCGACGCGTTCCAGCGGGGCTACGACCTCGTGTGGATCACCGACGCGCTCGACGCGTTCACCGACGAGGCGCATCGCCAGGGGCTCGAGTACTTCGCCGCCTGGTATGCGAACGACGCTGCACGCCAGATGCGAACGGCCGATCAGATCGTCGAGGAGTGGCGCGGCGCGCTCGTGTCGTAGCGGCCGCCGCGCGCCGAGCGTGCGGCGCGCCGCCGCCGGGACGGTCGCGAGTGCCGCACGCCTACCGCAGCTCAGCGCGGCCGAGACATCCTGAAGCGCACGTCTTCGCTGACGGCGAAGTAGTCGCCGCGGCCGCCGCCGCGGGCGATCGGGCCGGCCGCAACGGTGTCGTAGACGCCGTCCGCCAGCAGATCGCGGGCGATGTGCACGCCGACCACCTCGCCCATCACGAGCCAGGTGCCGATCGGCACGTCGGCCGCCGTGTGCAGTTGCACGATCTGCGTCCGGCGGCACTCGAACACGACGGGGCTTTCCGCGACCCAGGGCACGTCGATCCGGCGCGACGCCTTGGGCGTGAGGCCCGCGACGTCGAACTCGCTCACGCCAGCCGGCACGCTCGCCGACGTCGCGTTCATCGCCTCGGCCAGCGCCCGCGTGACCATGTTCCAGCAGAACTCGCCGGTTTCGCGGACGTTGCTGACCGTGTGCTTGAGGCCGTTGCTCGAGAAGCCGATGATCGGCGGGTCGTAGTTGAACAGGTTGAAGAAGCTGTACGGCGCGAGATTGACGTTGCCGTCGGCGCCGCGCGAGGAGATCCAGCCGATCGGCCGCGGCGCCACGATCGAGTTGAGCGGATCGTGCGCGAGCCCGTGTCCCGACGAGGGCTCGTAGTAGTACATCTCGCGGTCCATGGCCGATCAGTATGCGCCGGGCTCGCGGCAGGATCCAGCGGCCGCCGTGCGCCGCGCGATCGAGGCCTCGCGCCCGACGCCGGCCGGCGCGCGAAGGCCGCTATGATGGGATGAGCTCGCATGAGATGGGCGGCGCGGATCGGCACCGTCGCAGGGATCGCGGTCTACGTCCACGCGACGTTTCTGATCCTGATCCTGTGGGTGGCGCTCGGCCACTGGCAGGCGGGCGACGGTCCCGCGTCGGCCCTCGCCGGCGTGGTCTTCGTGCTCGCGCTGTTCGGCTGCGTCGTGCTGCACGAGTTGGGGCACGCGCTCACGGCGGCCCGCTTCGGCATCAGGACGCGTGACATCACGCTGCTGCCGATCGGCGGCGTGGCGCGGCTGGAACGGATGCCCGACGACCCGCGGCAGGAGCTGTGGGTCGCGCTGGCGGGTCCGGCCGTCAACGTCGTCATCGCCGGCGCGCTCTTCGTCGTGCTGTTCGCCACCGGATCGCTCGCGCCTCTCCCCGGCGATCCCACCGAACAGGGCCCGTTGCTCCAGCGCCTGATGCTCGTCAACGGCTTCCTCGCCGTCTTCAACCTGCTGCCGGCGTTTCCGATGGACGGCGGCCGGGTCCTGCGGGCCGTGCTCGCGCTCCGCACCGACTACGCGCGCGCGACGCAGCGGGCGGCGTCGATCGGCCAGGGCATGGCCCTCGTTTTCGGGCTGCTCGGTCTCTTCGGCAATCCGATGCTGATCTTCATCGCGCTGTTCGTCTGGATTGGCGCGTCGCAGGAGGCCGCCCTGACGCAGATGCGCGCGGCGCTCGGCGGCATGCCCCTCGCGCGCGCGATGATCACCGACTTCCGGACGCTCGCGCCCTCCTCTTCGCTCGACGACGCGGTGGCGCTCCTGCTGTCGGGGGCGCAGCACGACTTTCCCGTCGTGGAGCAGGGCCGCGTCGCCGGCATGCTCTCGCGCGCCGATCTGCTCGCGGCGCTCCAGCGGCTGCCGCGCGACACGCCGGTGAGCGCGGTGATGCGGCGCGAGGTGCCGGCGGCCGACGTCGCCGAGATGATCGAGGTCGCGGTGGCCCGGCTGCAAGGCTGCGATTGCCACACGATGCCGGTGCTGCAGCACGGCACGCTCGTCGGCCTGCTCACGATGGAGAACGTCGGCGAGCTCGTGAGCGTGCAGGCGGCCGCCGGCCGCTCGACGCCGCGTTGACGCGCGCCGTCACGCGCCGGCGATCTCGACGCCGATGTCGTGCGCGCCGATCGGACCTCGGACCACGACGCGCGCCGATGTCGACGCGATCAGACGGCCGGCCGGGCGCGGCGTGACCAGTGCTGCTGAATGGCGTTCGTCCAGATCGCCTGCTCGCGCCGGCTCATCCGCCCGAGCGGCTCGACGCGCGGATCGATGAACCCCCAGCGCTCGACGTCCACGAGATACTGCGCGCGCGACAGCAGCGTCCCCCGGCACAGCCGAAGGCCGGGCGGCGCCGTCTCGATCGGCGCGGCGGCCAGTTGCCGCAGCACCCACGCGGGCACGATCGCCGCTTCGCCGGGATACACGTAACCGAAGAGCAGCAGGTGCGCGAGCAGCACGCGTTCGTGCCCGGCGAAGCGGCGCACGAGATGGGGCCAGTCGAAGGAGCGGCCGGCGCGCAGCACGAGATGCAGCACGTCGGCGCCGTCGAACCGCTCGCGTTCCATGATGAACGCTTTGCTCCACAGCAGCTCCTCTGGCGGGCACACGAGCACTCGAAATCCGAGCACGCGCGCATCGACGGCCCGCTCCAGCCATCCGTGTTCGACCGGCACGAGGCCGTTGCCGCTGCTGAAGATGATGTCGACGAGGCCGCTGCCGCTGATGGCCTTGCCGAGCCAGTGCGGGAACGGCAGCCGCGTGTAGATGCCGGCGCGCCGGAGCGCGCGCGCCACGGCCGGCCAGTCCTCGCGCATGACCATCAGATCCAGGTCCTTCGTCGCGCGATGGATCTGCGTGTGGTGCGCCATCGCGTACGTGCCGCCGACGAGGAACGGAAGGCCCTCGGCCTTCAGCGTCCGCAACACAGCACGGTAGAACGGCACCGGATGACTCACCCCGCCGGTCGTCGCAATTCACGTACCACGGACGTGTCGACGGGGCATGTGTCTTGCTACATCGGAGCGCATGACGATGGCACCCGCGAGACCTCGATTGCCGGTCGTCCGAGTAGCAGCCACGGGCGACCTGCACTACGGCCGCTACTCACCGAGCCGCTTGCAGCGCACGCTCGCCGCCATCGCCGAAGCCGCCGACGTGCTGGTCGTCTGCGGAGACCTCACCGACTATGGCCTGCCCGACGAAGCGCGCGCGCTCGCGCGCGAGCTGTCGCAAGAGCTCAGCCTCCCGATCGTCTGTGTGCTCGGCAACCACGACTTCGAGTCTGGCGATCCGTCGACCGTGCGCGACATCCTGCGCGACGCCGGCATCATCGTCCTCGACGGCGACTCGTGCGAGATCCACGGCGTGGGCTTCGCCGGCGTGAAAGGGTTCGGCGGCGGGTTCGGCCGCCGCGCGCTGGGGTCGTGGGGCGAGCCAGTCATCAAGCAGTTCGTGCAGGAGGCGCTGAACGAGGCGCTGAAGCTGGAGACCGCGCTCGCCCGGCTGCGGACCGCCGATCGCGTCGCCGTGCTGCACTACGCGCCGATTGCCGCGACGGTCGCCGGCGAGCCGGAGGAACTCTATCCGTTCCTCGGATCGAGCCGTCTCGAGGATCCGCTGAACCGGCTGCCCGTGTCGGTCGTGTTTCACGGGCACGCCCATCGCGGCCATCCCGAGGGCCGCACGTCGTCGGGCGCGCCGGTCTACAACGTGTCGCTGCCGCTGCTCGAGCGGCTCACGCCGGATCGGCCGTTCAAGGTGATCGAGTTCAGGCCGGGCGGGACGGCTGGCAGCGACGGCGATCCGCTCGCCGACGAGGCGACGCCGACGTCGACGTCGGGCACTCCGTGACGATCGCCAGCGCCTCTCGAACCCAGGAACGCGCGCCACCAGGGTCGCGTCGCCGACAACGGCGAGGTGCCGGGATCGCTGGCCGGTCGTGGCTTTGGTCGAAGTGGGACGAGCCACGCGACGTGCTCGGCCACCACGTGGCGGCCACAACCGAGGTCGTCGTGCGTTGCTCGAGGCGGGAGGAGCCATGCGACAGACGACACGGACGTGCACCGCGCGATGGCAGCCTCAAGCGGGCGGGAAGAACCGGCGCAGATCCGCACCCGTCATCGCGGTGTTGTAGCAGGGTGTGCCGGGCTCGAACTCGCGCCCGCGCGCCAGGGGACCCACGATCACCGGATCGAAGCCCGCGTCACGAACGAGCGCCGCGGCGACGTCGAGCGCGTCTCGATCGTCCGACGCGAGCGGGATGCCGATGCGATCCCCCTCGCGATGCGCCTCGATCTCCATGACCTTGAAGTAGACGGTGTTGAACGCCTTGACCCATCGCGCGCCCGGGAACTGAGCCGCCGCCCACCCCGCCGAGCCGCGAGGATGGGCGGTTGCTTCGCGCGCGATCGCACCATCGCGGTTCTCGTACGCATTGCCGGTATCGAGCACGACCTTGCGCGCCACGAGCGGCGCCAGCTCAGCGGCGAGCTGCGGCACCGCCCCGAGCGGGACGGTCAGCAGCACGGTCTCGCCGTAGCGCGCCGCCTCGGCCGGCGTGCCGACGGACGCCAGATCGCCAATCCGATCGGCCAGCGCCCGGAGCTCGTCGGGGTGGCGCGACGAGAGCATCACTTCGTGCCCGGCGTCGACCCAGAGCTTCGCCAGCGTCGAGCCGATCATCCCCGCACCGATGAGCCCAATCTGCACGATGCCACCTCCAGGCGTCATCATCGCCCGCGGTACCGAACGCCCGCAATGGTCGCATCCGCGTTATTTCCCGATCCGCATGACGTGTTCGAGAGTGCGGGCACGCCTCTCCGCCTCTCGTCGCAGGCGGTGGGCCCGCGATGGTCGGTGGCGTGACCGGCGTGTCGTCGCGCGCCGGGCCGAGGTCGCCGCAGCGGCCGCAGGCTCCGTGTCGTCCCGTTCAGAGGAGCAGGCGCTCGAGCACGCGCTCGTAGATGGCAGACAGCGGATCCAGGTCGCCGATGCGGATGTGCTCGTCGACCTTGTGGATTGACGCGCTGCTCGGACCGAATTCGACGATTTCGCCGGCGATGGCCGCGAGGAACCGCGCGTCCGAGGTGCCGCCGCCAGTGGACAGCACCGGCGTCACGCCGGTGATCTCGCCAATCACCTCGGAGACCACGCTCGTGAGCGTGCCTCGGCGCGTGAGGAACGGCGTGCCCGAGAGCGTCCACTCGAGGTCGTAGTCCAGCCCGTGCCGATCGAGCGTCTCCCGCACGCGGCCCTGCAGCGCTTCGGCGGTCGACGCCGGCGAGAATCGGAAATTGAAGAGCACGCTCATCGTGCCCGGCACCACGTTGGTCGCGCCGGTACCGGCGTGGACGTTCGAGATCTGGAAGCTGGTCGGCGGGAAGTCCTCGTCGCCGTGATCCCATTCGGCTGAGACGAGCTCCGCGATCGCCTCCGCTGCGAGATGAACAGGGTTCCGCCCGAGGTGCGGGTAGGCGATGTGGCACTGGACGCCGCGCACCGTGAGCGCGCCGCTGAGCGATCCTCGGCGGCCGTGCTTGATGGTGTCGCCCAGCCGCTCGGTCGACGACGGCTCGACCACGATGCAGTGATCGATGTGCTCGCGACGGGAGCGCAGCGCGTCCACCACGGCGGCGGTGCCGTCGACGGCGTCTCCCTCTTCGTCGGACGTCGTCAGGAGCGCGATCGAGCCGCCCGCGGCCCGATGCCGGCTGACGAAGCGCTCGATCGCGGTGACGGCCGCGGCAAGCGGCCCTTTCATGTCCGACGCGCCGCGCGCGTACAGCAGACCGTCGCGCTCGGTGGGCCGAAACGGCTCGCTGGTCCATCGATCCAGCGGGCCGGGCGGCACCACGTCGGTGTGGCCGGCGAAGCACACGAGCGGCCGGCCGGCGCCCCGGCGCGCCCAAAGATTGGTCACACCGCCGCGATCCAGCCGCTCGCAAGTGAAGCCGGCCGCCGCGAGCCGCGACGCGATCAGATCGGCGCAGCCGGCGTCGGCCGGCGTGATCGACGCCCGGCCGAGCAGGTCGATCGCGAGCGCGAGCGTATCTGCCGGCCGGCTCACGAGCGAAGCAGCTCGTTGATCGAGGTCTTGGCGCGCGTCTGGGCGTCGACGCGCTTGACGATGACGGCGCAGTACAGCGAGTGGCTGCCGTCAGGCGCGGGCAGGCTGCCGGGCACGACGACGGATCCCGACGGCACGCGGCCGTACGAGACCTGGCCGGTGGCGCGGTCGTAGATCTTCGTGCTCTGCCCGATGTACACGCCCATCGAGATCACCGAATGCGCTTCGACGACGACGCCTTCGACGATCTCGGAGCGGGCGCCGACGAAGCAGTGATCCTCGATGATGGTCGGCGTCGCCTGCAGCGGCTCGAGCACGCCGCCGATGCCGACGCCGCCCGACAGGTGCACCTGCTTGCCGATCTGCGCGCACGACCCGACCGTGGCCCACGTGTCCACCATCGTGCCCTCGTCGACGTACGCGCCGATGTTCACGTAGGAGGGCATGAGAATCGCGTTCGGCGCGACGAACGCGCCCCGGCGCGCCGCCGCGGGCGGCACGACGCGCACGCCGCCGGCGCGGAAGTCGGCCTCGGTCGATGCCGCGTACTTCGGGGGAACCTTGTCGAAGTACCGCGTCTCGCCGCCTTCCATGACGCGGTTGTCGTGCGTCCGGAAGTACAGCAGCACGGCTTTCTTGATCCACTGGTGGGTCACCCACGTGCCGTCGATCTTCTCGGCGACGCGAAGGCGGCCGGCGTCGAGGTCGGCGATCACCTGTTCGATCGCGCCGGCGAGCTGCCGATCGGCCGTCGCGGGCGAGAGCGTCGCGCGCGCGTCGAACGCGGCGTCGATCAGCGGCTCAAGCGCGTGTGTCTGCATAGCGGCTGTGCTCCGACTGCGCAAAAGTCACGATCCGGCGCGCCGCGTCGATGCAGTCGTCGACCGAGGCGACGAGCGCCATCCGCACGTAGCCGTCGCCCGGGTTGGTTCCGTGGGCATTGCGGCCCAGGTAGCGGCCCGGCAGAACGGCGACGTTCGTCGCGGCGAGCAGATCGCGCGAGAACCGATCGTCCGCGTCGCCCCAGGGGGCCGGGACGCGGGCCCAAAGGTAGAAGCCGGCATCCGGCCGCGTCACGCCCATCACCGGTTGCAGCATCGGCACGAGCGCGTCGAACTTCCGCCGGTAGAGCGCGCGGTTCTCGCGCACGTGTGCCTCGTCGCGCCACGCGGCCAGGCTGGCGTGCTGCACGGCCGGGCTCATCGCGCACCCATGATACGTACGGTAACGCAGGAACTCGCGCAGGATCGCGGCGTCTCCCGCGACGAACCCGGACCGCAGGCCGGGCACGTTCGATCGCTTGGAGAGGCTCGAGAACACCACGAGGCGGCGGAAGTCGCTGCGGCCGAGCCGGTGCGCGGCCTCGAGCCCACCGAGCGGCGGCCGGTCTTCGTCGAAGTAGATTTCCGAGTAGCACTCGTCGGAGGCGATGACGACGCCGTAGCGATCGGACAGCTCGAAGAGGGCCTGCCACTCGGGCAACGTGAGCACGCGGCCCGTCGGATTGCCCGGCGAGCAGACGTAGAAGAGCTGCACGCGCTGCCAGACGTCGGCCGACAGCGCATCGAGATCCAGGCCGAAGCCGTTCGCCGGCGTCTGGTCGAGGAAGACCGGCCGTGCGCCGGCGAGCAGGGCGGCGCCTTCGTAGATCTGATAGAACGGGTTCGGGCACGCGACGAGCGCGCCAGGGCCGCCGGCCGTCACGCACTGCCCGAACGCGAACAGCGCCTCACGCGACCCGTTCACCGGCAGCACCTCCGCGCCGGGATCGAGCCGGGCGAGGCCGTACCGCCGCACGCACCACTCGGCGATCGCCTCGCGCAGGCGGTCCATGCCGGCCGTCGTCGGGTAGATGGCCAGGCCGTCGAGATGCTCGACGAGCGCTGCCCGGATGAACGCGGGCGTCGCGTGTTGCGGTTCGCCGATCGACAGCCGGACGGGCGGCATGGCCGCCGGCGTCACGCCGTGCAGCAGGTCCCGGAGCTTCTCGAAAGGATACGGCTGGAGATCGTGCAGATTCGGATTCACGCGCGTGCGCCCCTGGGCGGAACGGTCAGCATACCCGAGCCGGGGCGCCGCGTGCAGGCCGTCGCGCCATGCTGAGGATCGGCGCGCACATGTCGGTGGCGGGCGGCGTCGCGAACGCCGTGGAACGCGCCGCCCTGCACGGCTGCGAGGCGCTGCAGATTTTCAGCAAGAACGCGAGCCAGTGGCGCGGGCGCCCGCTCGACGCCGCCGACGTCCGCCGCTTTCGCCGGCGCATCGACGAAACCGGGATTTCACCCGTCGTCTCCCATGCGAGCTATCTGATCAATCTCGCGACCGCGACGCCAGCGCTGCGCGAGCAGTCGATCGCCGCGCTCGTCGACGAGCTGGATCGCGCCGACACGCTCGGGCTCATGGGCGTCGTGCTCCATCCCGGCGCCTGCACGAGCGGCGCGGTCGACGCTGCACTCCGCCTCGTGGCGGACGCGATCCGATCCGCATTCGAGGCACGGCCGGCGCAGCGGGCCATGCTGCTGCTCGAGCACACGGCCGGCCAGGGACGCACGATCGGCCATCGGTTCGACGAGATTGGGACGATTCTGCAGCACCTGCAGGGTGACCCGCGCGTCGGCGTCTGTCTCGACACGTGCCATCTCTTGGCCGCCGGGTACGACATCCGATCGGCCGCCGGCTACGCCGAGACGTTCGAGGAGTTCGACCGCACGATCGGTCTGGCGCGGCTGCGCGCGCTCCACGCGAACGACTCCAAGACGCCGCTCGGCAGCCGTGTCGATCGCCACGCGCACATCGGCGAGGGCCACCTCGGCCTCGAGCCGTTTCGGCGGCTGCTCGGCGACGGCCGGCTCGCCGGGCGTCCGCTGCTGCTCGAGACGGCGAAGACGACGCGGTCCACGCCGCCGGGCGCCATCGTGCTCGACCCGCTGGACGTCAGGAATCTTGCGGCGTTGCGGGCGCTCCGAGCAGACGGTGCCTCGCCTGCCTGATGTCGCTCGTCACGTGCTCGAGCGCCTGCTGCACCTGATCGATCTGCTGGCAAACGTCCCGCTCGATCTGCAGGTACCGCTCTGTGACGTCGTTGCGCAGGCGGCGGAAGGTCGTGTCGAGCCTTCGCCGCATCACGTCGCCGCTCGCGGGCGCGTAGAACAGCGCAATCGTGGCGCCGATCGCGATGCCGATCATCAGGCCGGCCTCGAACTCGGCGTCGTCGGTTCCGTCGTCGAACATGGTCAACTCCTCGTGCCGCTGCTGCTCGCGGTGACGTGGCCGGCGGAACCGAGCCCGCGGAGGCGAGTGTTCTCGGCTGCGGCCGACGGGCTCAATCCGCGCGTCGATCCCGTCACGGTCACGTGCGTTCCGCGAAGGTAGAGCACAGAGGATGCCATCGGCGAAGGGGTGTCGGCGACGGACGGGGGCACGAGGAGAGCGGCCCTCACACGAGGCATGGCGCGCCCCCTCAGACAGATGGTGCACGACGATTCCCTACTCGCCCACCTTCCATGCCGTCCCGTCGCGCACCATTCGCAGGCGGTAGGCGACCACGATGCCGCGGTCGTGCCCTTCGACGTTGGCGATGACGGACCCGTCCGTCTGCGGCTCGAGCGACACGACGCGGCTGTCGGCCGGCATGTCGCGGCCGAGCTGATCGAAGGCCGCCCGCCCGTCAGCCGCGCGGTACGGCGCGCCGGCCGTGGCGGTCAACGTTGAGAGGAAGACGTCGAACTGACCCGCGCGAACCGCCGCCACGTGGCGCGCTGCCGCCTCGGCCGGAGGGCTGGCCAGCGCCGCGGCCAACTCTTCCGGCGTCGGCGGCCGCGGAATCGGCGCGGCGAACGTGACGTCGTACTGCCAGGTCAGGCCCATGAACGTCCGCGGCTCGCCAGCGGTCAGCCGTCCCGCGATGCGGCGCGGCTCGAGCGTGTCGCGCGTGAACACGTGCATCCCGGCGGCCGAGATCATGCCGTCCGCTTCGGGCACGTAGATGGACCCGCTGATCGGACGGCCGGCCGCATCGATCACGACCTCCACGATGTGGGCGCGCGCCTCGCGGGCGAGCTTCAGCAGCTCGAACGTATCGGCGCGGCTCGCGTCGTCGATCGGCCGGTCGCTGAAGAGCACGTGCACGTCTTCGGCGTTCCGATCGAAGAAGCCCGTCTGAGCCGACGCGTAGACGTGGCGGACCGGGACGACGACGCCGTTGAAGGTCATCGTCCCGGTCACGGTGCCTTCGCGCCCCGCGGCCTGGACCGCGAGCGCGAGCAGCAGGACTAGCGGAGAGACGATTTCCAGTCCTCCTTGTCGACCTTCCAGGCGGTGCCTTCGCGCACCATCGTGATCGTCCCGGTGGCCTTCTGACCCTCGTCCGTGCCTTCGACGCTCAGCGTCGCGGTGGCGCCCGAGCGCGTCTCTTTGAGGATCTTGACGTTCCGGTTCGTGTCGAACATCTTGATCATCTCGAACATCTTGCCGCGCTCACCGGCCGGCGTGCTCTCGATGTCCTTCCGTCGCGCCGCCGCCATGTAGGGCAGCAGATCCTCGACCTTCTTGGCCTTCTCGAACGCCGCACGGTACTCGAGATAGGCCTGCGACGCGGTCTTCTCCCCGGCGGCGGGCGCCTGCGCCGCACACACGATACCGGACACGACGAGCACGAGCGAGCTGGCGATCACCACGCGCAACCACGATTGCCGCATAAGGACTCCATTCTCCGGGTCATGACCACCACGGGCGGGGTGGTCCAAAGGAAGCACTATACGCCGACCTCGCGACGGGCACCGGATATTCGCCGCGACGCCACGTCCCGACACCGCCGGCCCCCGCGGTGCCGCGGAGGAGGCGAGCGCCCGGCGGCCGTCCGGCAGCCGGTTGCGCGTCCCGGCAGGTTGCGCGGCCGTCCGCCGCGGGGTACAAACGAAGTGTATGGGGACCAATACATCTACCGCGGGCGAGACGCAGGTGGTGCTGGACGCGATCCGCCGGATCGTGCAGGCGCTGCGCGAGTCGTCGCGCCGGGCCGAGCAGCACTCCGGGCTCAGCGGCGCACAGCTCTTCGTGTTGCAGAGGCTCGCCGATGCGCCGGCCTCGTCGGTGAACGAGCTGGCGGCCCGGACGCACACGCACCAGAGCAGCGTCTCGATGGTCGTCGCGCGGCTCGTCGACCAGGGGCTCGTGCGGCGAGCGCCCTCGGCCGTCGATGGCCGCGCCGTCGGGCTCGCGTTGACCGCGCGCGGCCGCCGCGCCGCGGAGGGCGCGCCCGACCTCGCGCAACAACGCTTGATTCAGGCGATCGGAAAGCTCACGCCGGCCCGCCGTCGCGCGCTCGCCGCCTCGCTCCGTGACGTCGCCGAAGGGCTGGCCGTACCGGAAGGCGCGCCGGCGATGTTCTTCGAGGACGGCCAGCGCCGCCGGGGCCCCGCGCGTGCATAGCCCTCGAACGGACGCCGTCGACGCCCTCGGCGACTTCACCGCGAGCCCTCGCCTGCTCCTCGTCGCGGCGCTCGCCGTCGGGATCGGCCTGGTGGGGGCCGTGCTCGCCAAGGCGCTGCTCACGCTGATCGCGATCGCGACGAACCTCTTCTTCTTCGGCCGGCTCTCGACGGCGTCCGTGTCGCCCGCCGACGCCCACCTTGGAGCGTCCGTCGTGGCGATTCCGGTGATCGGCGGCCTCGTCATCGGCCTGATGGCGAGGTACGGATCGGATCGCATCCGCGGGCACGGCATCCCGGAAGCGATCGAGGCGATCCTCATGAACGGCAGCCGCGTGCAGCCGAAGGTGGCGCTGCTCAAGCCGTTGTCGTCGGCGATCTCGATCGGATCCGGCGGGCCGTTCGGCGCCGAAGGGCCGATCATCATGACGGGCGGCGCGTTCGGCTCGGTCATCGCCCAGTGCTTCCACCTGACGAGCGCCGAGCGCAAGACGCTGCTCGTCGCGGGCGCGGCCGCCGGCATGTCGGCGACGTTCGCGTCGCCGGTCGCCGCCGTGCTGCTCGCCGTGGAACTGCTGCTCTTCGAGTGGAAGCCGCGCAGCTACGTGCCGGTCGCGCTCGCCAGCGCGACCGCCGCGACGGCGCGCCGCTGGCTGCTCGGCATGGGGCCGCTCTTCCCGGTGACGCCGCATCCCGCGTTCATCGGCCTCTCGGGACTCGGCGGCTGCGTGGTGGCCGGCCTGCTCGCCGGAGCGGCCGCGGCGGCGCTCACCGGCGCCGTGTACGCGGCGGAGGACGCCTTCGCCATGCTGCCGATCCACTGGATGTGGTGGCCGGCGATCGGCGGGCTGGCCATCGGCGCCGGCGGACTCCTCTTCCCGCAGGCGCTCGGCGTCGGCTACGAGACGATCGGCGCGCTCGTCCAGGGCGACGTGCCCGCTCGGACGATCCTCGGCATCCTCGTCGTCAAAGCGACGATCTGGTCCGTTTCGCTCGGATCCGGCACGTCGGGCGGCGTCCTCGCTCCGCTCTTGATGATCGGCGGCGCGCTCGGCGGTGTGGAAGCCTGGATGCTGCCCGACTTCGGCGCCGGTTTCTGGCCGCTCGTGAGCATGGGCGCGATCCTCGGCGGGACGATGCGCGCGCCGCTGACGGGCGTGGTGTTCTCGCTCGAGCTGACGCACGACGTGAACATGCTGCTGCCGCTGCTCGTCGCCGTCTCGATCGCGCACGCCTTCACGGTGCTGGCGCTCAAGCGATCGATCCTCACCGAGAAGATCGCGCGGCGCGGATACCACGTGAGCCGCGAGTACTCGCTCGATCCGCTCGAGATCCTCTTCGCGCGCGAAGTCATGCGCACCGGCATCGTCGCGCTGCCGATCGACGCGCCCATCGAACGGCTCACCGCGCCCGTCAAGGTGGACGCGCTCGGCGGGCCGCAGCGACTGTACCCGGTCGTCGCGGCCGATCGGTCGCTCGCCGGCGTCGTCACGCGCTTCGACCTCCACGACCTCGCCCGGCGCGCCGCGGCGGATCCGAGAGCGCGGCTCGAGCAGATCCTCCGGACGGCTCCAGCCGTCGCGTACCCGGACGAACCGCTGCGCGTCGTCGTCCACCGCATGGCTGACAGCGGGCTCACCCACTTCCCCGTCGTCGAGCGCGGCGACGCGCGCCGGCTGCTCGGCATGATCTCGCTCGAGGATCTGCTCAAAGCGCGGACGCTCCACCTGGAAGCGGAGCGGCGACGGGAACGCGTCGTACGCGTGCGCTTCGGCTTTCCCTTCGCCCTGCGCGGTGCGGCCGCGCGGGCCGAATCCGCCGGCGAAACGCCCGCCGGTCCGCGAGATGGCGCGGCCTGATGTCCTTCGACAATCCGCTGGGATCGACAGGCGTCCCGATCGCCGCGCCCCCGCTCGCCACCGCCCGGCCGGTCGAACGTGCTCCGTGGGATATACTGAACCGTCACCATCGACTGACGCCCGCCTGCGCTCCACAGCACCCCGTGGGGATGCGCGCCGACCGGCATCGCAGTTCGCCGGGTTCTTCGCGCCCCACCAATCCCGATGGCGCGTGAACGATCCGAAGCCTTCGGAGACCGTCAGCGTCTTCCAGGAGAGTCACGCATGACCTTCAACACACCCGGAATGGGCCGATTCGAGTTCGTCAAGATCGCGGCGCTTCGCACGGCCCAGCTCGTGCGCGGCTCCACGCCGCGCGTCGCGACGTGCCTCAAGCCGACGACTACGGCGCAGCGGGAAGTGGCGGCCGGCAAGATCTGCCGCGACCTTCCGGCGGCGATCGCGCCGTAAGCGGCCGCCAAGGTTCGCCGACGGGCCCGTCCGGCTCGCGCCGCGCGCCGCCGATGCGCACCACCGGCACCTCGCCACCGCGCTTCTGCCGGTAGACGAGTCGGTCCGACATCACACGGATCTCCCGTCACGCGCCCGTCGTGACGTGGTCGACGCTCGACCGGATCACCCGCGCGAGGTGTTCCGAGCTCGCGCGCTTCGCCGCGGCGGCGACGAGGCCGATGAGGAGCGCCGCGAGCACCGTCACGAGACGGCTGCGATAGATCCCGCTCTGCAGCGCCCAGCCCACGCCGAACACGACTGGACCGAAGACGAGGAACGGCAGCATCATCAGCGGCCGCTCGGCTTTGGGCGCCGCGCCGAACGGCAGCGCTTCGACGAGGAAGATCTGCAGCGCGAGGAGCAACGACGCGACGGCCAGTCCGTACGCGGTGAAGAGTGCGGCATCGATCGGTCCCCAATCCCGCGCGAAGTAGACGCCGCTTCCCACGAGCGGCATCGCGACACACGGCAGCCACAACGCCCAGTAGATGCCACGCGCGAAGGCCAGCAAGGCCGGCGCCGGTGCGGTGGCGAACACCCACGAGGCACGGAAGTGATCCGAGAAGGCGACGACCATGCACACCATCAGGCTGCAGAGCGACACGATCTCGGGCAGCAGGCCGGCCACGCGGAAGCCAGCCGGGACGAACGGCGATCCCTGCCGGCCGCTCATGACGACGGTCGGCACGAACATGAAGGCCACCAGCACGAGCGGCGCCGCGGCGCGCCGGAACTGCCAGTCTCGGCGCATCATCCGCAGGACGAACGCCATCCCGGCCTTCGTCGCCGGAACGCATGGCAGATGACGCCACGCGGCCGCAACCGCGCGCCGCATCGGCCCGCGTCGCCGGCTCGAGGTCCGCATCACCGCGACGATTCGCGAGAGATAGCCGGCCGAGAGCGAGCGGATGCCGAACCCGACGAACACCAGCACCCCTCCAACGCCGATCGCCAGCGGCCATCCCATCGACACAGGTGACGGACCGTGGCCGGCCATGGCGATCGCATGGAACCAGACCAGCGGCGAGAACGACCAGTCCTCGAGCGGCAGCGCGGCACCGAGCGCCGCGCTCCAGCGGCGCAGCGTCCTCTGCGCCAGGTTCGCCCCGACGGGCAGGAGCGTGGCGACGACCTGCATCCAGAGCCCGACGCTGCGCAGCCTCGACGCCGGCACGATGCGAAACAGCACGCCGAGCGTGGCGCACGCGATCAGCGCGAGGACGATCCCGCCCACATAGGCTGCGGCCAGGTGTGTCATCGGGTAGAACCAACGCGCCTCGGCTTTCACGAGGCCGGCCAGGGCCGCTGGGCCGTTCAGCGCGGTCTGGGCTCGAATCACGAGCTCGACGAGATACGCGAACTTTGCCGCGAAGTACGTGCGGCCGTCGATCGGCTGGGGCGCGAGCACGATCACTTCGGCCGGATTGAGGAAGGAGTTGAGCGCCTCCGGCACGAGCAGCAGGACCAGCATGATCGACGTGATCGACAGCGTGATCAGATCGTACGAGGCGAGCGTGCCTCCGCCGAACGCGATGAGCGGGAGCAGCGCGCCGGGCAGCACCAGCATGTACGTCGTCAGGCGAAGCGCGTGCGGATCCGTCGCGAGGCTCCCCAGCATCTCGCGGCGTTCGCCGAGCATTCGAAACAGCGCCATCAACTGGCGCCACTGCGCCGGCGACACGCCCGCTCTCGTCAGCAGCGCGTCCGTCATCGTCGACACGATGGTCATGGAGCGAGGCCGCTCATGATGCGTTCGACGCGCGGCGCGGCGCTCCCACGGTGCGTGATCTCCCGGAACACGTCCTCGAGCGTCCTGTCCGCCGCCTGCTGCTTCAGCGTGTCGGGACTGCCGTCCGCGACGACCACACCGCGGTCGATGATGACGACGCGCGTGCACACGCGCTCGACGACGTCGAGGACGTGGGAGCTGTAGCAGATCGTGCGGCCGCGGGCCGCGAGCGCGGCGAGCAGCGTCTTCACCAGCACCGCCGCGTCGACGTCGAGACCCGTCAACGGCTCGTCGAGCAGCACGATCGACGGATCGTGGAGCAGCGCGGCGGCGATCAGCACCTTCTGCCGCATGCCCTTTGAGTAGCTGCCCAAGGACGCGTGGCCGTGGCCGGCGAGATCGAAGGCATCGAGCGATGCCTCGATGCGGCTGGCCAAGAGGTCGTCGTCGAGATCGTGGAGCCGGCCGCAGAGCTCGAGGAACTCGACGGCACTCAGCGTTTCGTACAGCTCGGCGGCCTCGGGCACGTAGCCGACGCGACGCTTGAGTTCCACCGCGTCGCCGGGAAGACGCAGGCCGTCGACCTCGACCACGCCGGATCCCGGTTCCAGGATCCCCGTGAGGATTTTGATCGTCGTGGACTTCCCGGCTCCATTGGGGCCGAGCAGGCCGACGATCTCCCCGCGCGTGATGTCGAAGCTGACGCCGTGGAGCACTTCGGCGCGGCCGTAGCTGAATCGCAGGTCTTTGACCGACAGGACCGTCCCGGCCATGGTGGCAACCGGCGTCAGCTTACTGCCTCGCTTGCACGCGTCAATCACCCGGAAGAGTGACGATGCGCTCGCGCGCCGACGGACGCGCGGCCGATCGCGGCGCAGCCCAGCCTGTCCAGAGGTTCAAGAACCAGCGGCAGACCGCCGTCGTGCCTCGTCGTGGCGGGGCGGTCCCGAAACCGGCGCGGCCTTCAGCACGGTGAGCGCGAGGACGGCGAACCAGGACTGGTACGAGTACCAGAAGATTCGCTCCTTGACGCCGACCCACGGCGTCGGCAGGCCCTGTCCCACCCGTGCCGTGTCCATTGCGGACCAGGCGCCGAACGCCAGCGTCAGCATCACCGTCGCGATCGTGTACCAACGGAACCTGACGCCGAAGGCGGTCGCGGCGATGCCCATCGCGGTGAAGATCACGACCATCGCTGCCGCACCCTCCGCGAGATGGAGGGCGCCGGACAGCCCCTGCTCGACGCCTCGCAACTCCATCGACGCGAGCTGCCCAACCGTCAGCGCCATCACGCCGAGGGCGACGAGCAGGGTGCCGACGATCCGGAGGCGGCGATTCGGACCCGCCGCTCTCCGGATGCCGATGCCGAACGCCACGATCAGCGAGTAGACGCCGACGAGGAGCACGGCGAAGAGCAGCCTGGACGGAGCGCCCTTCGCGCCAAGCTCGCTGATCGTCTGGTCGCGGAAACTGTAGGCGTCCCACGACACGCCGGCGGCCAGGTCGGCGACGCCGTAGAGCAGCGGAGCGGCGATCCCGCTGATCAAGAGCGCCTTCGGCGGCCGGCCGGCGTCTCGTGCGGCCAACGACGGCGTGCGCGTCATCGGCGCCATGAGGGCAACGCCAGAACGCGCCGATGAGGACGGGCGACCGGCTCGCGCATCTGGCCGTCCGCACAGAGGAGCGCAGGCGTCAGCGTCGGCGACATCGGGTCGCGGCAATGACGAGCGCGCAGCTCTGGACGATCACCGACGCCTGCAGCTTCACGAACCGCGCTGTCGGCAGGAGAAACGTCAAGACGGTCAGATAGCAGAGCAGCGGCCAGACCCGGCCGCCGGCGGAGCTGCCATCCGATGCGGCGCCGAGCCACACGTAGGCCGGGACGAGAATCGTGGCGTCGTAGAGCAGCGCGTGTGGGCTCACCAGGAGCGTCGCCAGCAGCACGACGCCGAGGCTCGCTCCGGGTTCGCGACGACGCCAGCATCGGACCGCCAAGCCAATCGCGACGGCGCTGACCGCGATCTGAGCGGGCCAGCCCATCCAGGCCGGCAGCAGGCTCGTGACGGCGCGGAGCGAGTGCACTTGCGCAGGGTGCGATTCCAGTTGCGACAGCACCACCGACGGATCGCCGAAGGCGTGCGCGTACCGCTCGAACACGCCGGTGCCGAATACGGCAGCGGCCAGCGCGGCTTGCGCCGCGATCGAGACCAGCGCGCCGGCGAGGATGACGAGCTCTCCGCGCAGCAGCAGCACGAACGCCAGCACGACGCCGAACTGCGGTTTGACCGCCAGGAGACCGAACGCCAGGCCAGCAAGGAACGGCCGTGACGCGACGAGCGCGCGCCAGCCCAGCACGAAGGCTCCCAGCACGAGCGCCGTGGTCTGGCCCGTCACCAGCAGGTTGACGAATGGCGGGAAGCCGGCCGCGGCCATCGCGACCAGAACGGCGTCCGGCAGAGCCGCCCTGACTCGACGCCACGCGGCGCGCACTGCCCACGCGTAGACCGAGAGGGTCGTCAGGCTCCACGTGAGCAGCGCGAGTCCATACGGCAGCGTGGCGAGCGGTGCGAAGATCAACGACGTCTGCGGCGGGTAGACGGACGGATACCAGACGTCGGCCGACTCCGGCACGAGATCGACCTGCAGGCGATGAAGACGCTCCGCGTCGTACACGCGATCGGCGTCGCGCGTGAGGGCCGCTGCGCCCAGCGCGTAGAAGTGGACGAAGTCCGCTCCCTTGAGGTACCCGAAGAGATCCCTGCGCCCGGGAGTGGCGGCGAAGAGCACGACGACCAGCACGGCCGATACACACGCGAGAATCGTCGCGTGGTGCCTGGCCTCCCTGGCGCTGACGCGGAACATGCTCGTGGGCCGTCCACGCCGAGTGACTCCGGCCTGCCGGTCGGCGCATTCCGGCTCGGGGCGTTGCTCGTCCTGCAAGTGCCGCCAATGTTCTCACGCCTCGCATCTGGCGATCCGGGCGCGCCGCTCGGGCCATCGGTGCCGGTTCAACGTGGACGGGCCTCATCCCGCGGCGAGGCCGGCGGCGCGTCGAAGTACCCCTTGCGCGCGCGCACCTCGGCCGCGCGCTCTCGCGGCACCGACACGTCGAGCCGGTGCCAGCCTCCCGCCGCGGTGCCGGCCGGCGTGTAGCGCAGCACGTAGCTCGTGCGGAAGTCCTCGAGAGCGCGCACGAACGACGCGCCGAGATCCTGGTCGCGCTGCACGACCGCCACGATGCCGCCGGTCGCGTCCGCGAGATGCTGGAGCAGCGGCAGGTTCGCCGGCGGCTGTGGCGCGCGCGCCGTGCCGTCCGTCACGCCGACGATGAACACGGCGACCCCGCTGCGCGATGCGACGTCGATGAGCTCCGCTTCATCGAGAAAGCTCCCCTGATCGCGCCCCTCGGTGAAGACGATCGTCATGCGCCGCCTTGCCGGATCCAGCGGCTTGACCAGCGCCGCCGCGATCGCGTCGAACAACCGCGCGGGGCTCGACGCGGTCCACGTCGAGTCCACGGTGATTTGCAGCCCGCGCGCGCTGACGTCCACCTCGCGAATCCGCTGGTCGAACACGACGAGGCTGGCGTGATCGTCGGGATGCAGCCGGCCCAAAACGTCGCCGATCGATCGTCGAAGCGCATCGAGTGCCGACCCGTCGGCCGTGGCGCTCAGATCGGCGACGACCGTCAGATCGATCGGCAGCGTCTCCTGGCTGACGTCGACGAGCGTCTGCGGCACGCCGTTGTCGGCCAGGTGGAAATCAGCCGCCGCGAGTCCCATGACGGGCCGCCCGTTGCGGCTGACCGACACGTCGACGACGACGGTCTTGGCGGTGGCACGGAAGACAGGGGCCTGCGGCGCGGCGACGGCGACGGCGACAATCATCGGCAACGACACCAGCGGCCATGCGCGCACGATCATGGCCGCCCGTGCCGCAGATCGGCGATCCACGCGGGCAGGAACCGGCTGTCGGCGGTCCAGTACGTCGTCCATGGATCCGGTTCCGCCGTCATCGTGCGGGCGATGGCGGCCCAACGCTCGGCGCCCTCGCGGTCACCGAGCCGCAGCCTGATCGACGCCAACGCCACGGCGGCCGTCTGCGCCCCAGGAGCGAGACGCGCCGCCTGCTCGTACGCGGCCGCGGCATCATCGAGCCGGTTCAACGCGGCGAGCGTGCGGCCGCGCAGCAGGTCGCGCCACGAGGCGACGAGCGGATCGGCGGCCGGATGGCCGTCGAGGATCGCGAGCGCCTCGGCGTAGTGCCCGAGGCGGTACGAAACGAAGGCGCGCCTCACGGCGATCTCGTCGCGCGTCGCGGCATCCGGTGTGCCGACCAACGCCGCAACGTCGAGCAGGTCGAGGACGTCCTGGAGCCGCCTCCGCTCCTCGCGCGCCTCGGGGGTCGCGACCCAGGACCAGGGCGCGCCGGCGGCACTCGCCCGCCGCGCGGACGTGGCCGGCAACGTCAGTCGTTCGCGCGCCGCCGCGCGGGCCAGCGACAGCCGGCTGTCGACGAGCCGCGCCGCCGTCGGCGGCCGCCCATCGGTGGCCACGCGATCCGCGATGGCCTCGAGATAGGCCTCGACTTCGCGGGGCGCGTCCACCGACGCGAGCACGGCCACCGCGCTGCGATGGAACAGCATCTCGAATCGGTCGTCCTCCGGATTGCGGCCCGGAGGATCGGGACGGGACGTGACGATCTCGCGCGCCGACGTCACGAAGCCGAGCGGGTTCGGCCAGTGCCGGGCGATCGCCGCGATCGAGAGCTCGAGCGCGAAGGCCGCGCGACGAGGCGTCCAGTCCTGCCGCCACCGCGCCAGGCCACGCATCACGTCCGGCCGAATCCGCTCGAAGTCCTCCCGCGTGCGCAGCCGTTCTCCGATGACGGAGCTCTGACCGGCGGCATACGCCGCGTAGATCTCGTCGAGCGCGGTGACGCGCGGCGGACCATCGCTGGGGGGAACCGGGTCCCAGATCGATCCGCGCTCTCTTGGCCGCTCGCTCGGCGTCGGCGGAACGGGATCCCAGATCGAGGCACGCGCCGGCGGAGGCGCCGCGGCGGCGGCCGCCGCCGGGCCCGCCGGTGCCCGTTGCGGCACCACGACCCACGCCCGCGCGCGCACGACCGCGCCGCGCGGCAGGCCTTTGACCTTCACGGTCAGATGGCGCGGCTCGCCATCGCGATCGGCATCGGCCGGCTCCACGCCCAGCAGGTAGTGGGCGGACGTCTCCGACAGAATCCGCGCGAAGAACGGCTCGCCACCGCCTTGGACCAGCGTGAACACCCGGCCGCCGGATGGTCCGGCGATCTGGTCGAGCGGCCGCGCGAGGATGCCACTGTCGCGCTGCGGGTTGTCGATGGGCCGCCGGCGCGCACCGCTGGCAGCGGCCGCGAGGTCGGTGCGCTGCCGGTCGACGTACAGCGCGTAGATCGTGGCATCCGCGCGCGCGGCTTCCCTGCCGACCAAGAGGCCAAGGTCGCCCAGCTCCGGCCGGCCGCCGGGGACGTCGGTCTGGAGGATGCCGTCGCTGATCAGGACGACGGTCTTCGGCCCCGGCTGCGTGGCGAGCCTGCCGAGCAGGCCGCGCAGCGCGCCGATGCGCTGGAGCGCCAGACCTTCTTCGTACACCGCCAGCTTCTCGGCTTCGGCGACCAGGACCAGCTTGCACTGCTCCGGATCGCGATCGAACGCGCACACCTGGTTCACGATCCGGCCGAGGGTCGTGTTCGCCGGCGGATTGCGGATCGACACCGACGGCTCGCGCTGCCGCGCACCGGTGATGTCGGCGAGCTGGGACGGCAGCAGTTGATACGGATTGCCGATCCCGAGCGGCGCGTCGCCGATCCCTGCCGTGCGCTCGAGCGCCTTCGCGACCGCGCGGCGGTCGATCGTGGGATCGAGGCCCGCACCTCCCGGAAACGTGAACACGCCGACGCGATCGGCCGGCGGCAGCGCGCCGACGAACTCACGCGCGGCGGCGAGCACGGTGCCGATCGCATCGGACCGCAGGCTCATGACGTCGAGCGCAATCACGAACGTCCGCCCATCCTGCGTCACCGCCGGTGCGGGCGGTGCCACACCGCCCGGCGGCGTCGCGACGGCGCCGTTCGACGCGCCGGCTGTCGCCGCGCGAGGCGCGCCGACGAAGTCGGCCGTGACGAGCCGACGCCGGCGGCCGTTGATCGAGACGTCGAACGCGTCCGGCGCGAGACCGAGCACCGGCTCACCGGCGGCCGTTACCACGCGAACGTCCACCGCGACGAGATCGGCCGCGGCGCGAAAGACGGGCGCCTGTCGCGCGCGCGGCAGGGCCGGCATCGCGCAGATCGCGACGGCCATCGCGGAGGCGAGCTTCAGACGCCGGACGCTCACGATCGCCGCCTCATCGTGTCGGGATGCCCCGATTCTATCGCGCGGCGCACGCGGCCGCCGGCCGTCTACCGGCGGAACGGATCGGAGAATCGCGGATCGGCCAAAAGCGCCTGGTCGGTCAACGACTGGAGAAATGCGATGAGGTCCCGGCGGGCTTCGGCGGTCAGGACGAACCCTCGCACGGCCTCGGCCTTGTTCGGGTTGTCGTGACCGATGCCTCGGGACGGACCATTGGAGATGGTTCGCCCGCCGGCGGCGTAGTGATCCAGCACCTCGTCGAGCGTCGCCACGCTGCCATCGTGCATGTAGGGTGCGGTCACGGCGATGTTGCGCAGCGTGGGCGCCTTGAACCTGCCGACGTCGCCCGGCCGTTTCGTGATCTCGTAGGTGCCGAGGTTCTCCGGCGGATAGGAAAACGCGCCGGCGAGGTTGTAGAGGCCGGTGTTGTGGAACGTCGTCGGCTCCCGCGCCGGCCCGCGCCCCATGGCATCGGAGAAGTGCACGCCGCCGTGGCACGTGAAGCAGGAGAACGGACGACTGTGGAAGAGAATCTCGCCGCGCTTGGCCGACTCGGAGATCGCCGACTCGTCGCGATCGAAATGGTAGCGATCGTACGGCGAGCGCGCGGAGACGATGGCGCGCTCGAAGGCGGCGATCGACTTGACGACACGATCCCTGGTGATCGATGCCGGTTCGCCGGGGAACGCTGCCGCGAACATCTCCCGATAGCGCTCGTCGGCGCGAAGCGGCTCCAGCCACCGGTCGGCGGGATCCAGGCCGAGCTCCACGGGGTGCTCGCCGAACATCGGCACGAGCGCCTGATCCTCGAGGCGCGTCACGCTGGGATTGGCCCACGTCAGCACGCGCGCGTACGCGACGTTGACCAGGCTCATGCTGCCGCGCGGATGCTCCTGGCCGGTCGACCCGACACCGCGCGGCCGGCCGTCGGCGAACGCCCGGGCCTGGTCGTGGCACGTCGCGCACGACTGCGTGCCGTTTCCCGACAGCCGCCCGTCGTAGAACAGATGACGGCCCAACGCGACTTTGGCCTCCGACATCGGGTTGTCGGCAGGCACGTCGGGCGGCGAGAATCCCGCCGGCAGCGTCCACCCGTACTCCGGCGCGGCGAGCGGCCTCGCACCGTTCGCCAGCGCTGCGGCCAGCAGCGCGACCGTGACGACCAACGACGTGCGCCGCACGATCACTTCTTCAATCGCACGACGTCGATCCGCTGCAGCATGCGAACGGATCGCGCCTCGCGCGCGTCCTTCGGCGCGACGATCCGCACCGGCCCCTGATAGGCGAAGAGCGGCTTCCCGTCGACCGTGTCGGCGACGATGACGTCGTTGTGCGTGAACGCGGGATCGACCTCAGCCAGCGAGAAGACGGCGCGATAGCCGTCCGACGCGCTGGCCACGATGTAGCTCGCCACCGCGTCGCCGCGCAGATCCGCGCCGAGCGGCACGCCGGCCCGCGCGAGGAGCTCGGCGAGCAGCACCCCTTCGTAGCGCAGCGTACGGCCGTCCCCCTGCACTTCCACCGTGGTCCGCGGCAGGGTCTTGAGGGCGTCGACGCCGAGCGTGAGCGGCGTCGCGACGTCTCCGCCGATGCTCAGCGTCCGATCGGGCGCCTGGGCCAGCGGCCACGCCGGCACCACGAGCGCCAGCAGCAGGACGGCGGCGACATCCCGAGCGAAATGCGATCGAGTCATGAGTCTCCTCAGAAGCGCACGCGCGTGCGCAGATAGAACGTGCGCCCGGGCTGCGGATAGCCCCAGGCGAGCTCGTAGTAGTCGTCGAGCAGGTTCTTGAAGCCGCCGCTGATCTCGACGCCCGACGGCAAGGCGTACGTGACGTCGAGGTTCGCCAGCGTGTGCGCGCCGGTCTTGACGTACGGAAACGCCGGCGCCGGGTTGACGTCGCTCCATCGATCGTCCGCGGCCTCGACGCTGGGCGTGAAACGCAGCGCCGCGACGGGCTGCCAGGACGCGTAGACGAACGCGCGGTTGCCCGGCACGCCGGTCGGCCGCAGGTTCGGCTGCAAGGCGTCGCGAACGACGCGCCGGATCGCCGTGTAGTGGCCGCCGATCCGCAGGACCGTTCCCACCGGCGCCTCGGCCGACAGCTCGATGCCGCGGAAATCGCCCGTCCCGACGTTCTGCGTCTGCGTCGTCGTGTCGGCGAGCACCACCGTCTGGATCAGGTCGCGGACGTCGCTGTAGAAGCCCGTCGCCGACAGCCGCGCGCCGCCGAACGTCCTGGACCATCCCAGCTCGACGTTCGTCGCCCGTTCCGGGCCGAGATCCGGGTTGGGCGTCGCCGTGCCGAATCGGGTGCTGTACAGCTCGAAGAGCATCGGGAACCGCGCGCGATCCGAGACGCTCGCGTGCCACTCGCCGCTCGGCGCGTGACGCCAGACGACGGCCGCCTGCCAGTTGAGCGCGTCCGAGCCGCCGAGCGGATAGGTGAAGATGCCTCGGGCGGCGTTGAAGTCTTCCGCCTTCGTCACATCGTAGCGGTCGTAGCTCACGCCGGCCGTCAGATCGACGGTCTTCGACACCCGAACCGTGTCCTCGAAGGCGACCGACCAGGTGTTCTGCGCCTGCTCCTGCACGGGCTCGGCCGAGGCCAAGGTGGGATGCGTCGGACGCGACGTCTGATCCTCACCGTGCACGTCGGTCCGATAGTGCACGGCGGCTTTGAGCGTGTTGATCGCGGCCGCCGTCGCGCCGAACTCGATCGACGTGCCGTAGGCGTGATCGTCGTAGGTGCTCCGAAAGCGCCCGGCCGCCGACTGCGTCGTGTACGTCACGTCGTCGAACGCGTCGAGGACGTTCTGGAAGATGTTGTAGTACGCCTTCGCCTTCACGTACGAGGTGCCGGTGAGCTGGGTCGTCGTCAGCAGCGCCACGGTCTGCACGTCCCACTGCGGCCAGCGCCAGTAGCTGTTGGGAGGCACCGGGGGATTGTTGTAGACGTTGAGCGGCGCGCCCTTCTCGCCGGCCTGCCGCGTGTAGTTGATCGCGTACTCGTTGGCGGCCGTGGGCGTGTAGGCCGCCTTGACGTTGACGCGCCAGTCGCGGGAGTCCGAGCCGATGCGGGCGCCAGCCGGCTGCAGCGACGTGGCGGTCGGGCGGTAGTCGTGCGACAGCGACCATGAATCCCGATCGGAGACCGCGACGCCGCTCTGCAGGTAGTAGCGCCGCTGGCGCGTACCGACCGTCGCATAGGCGTTCCAGCCCTCCACGTCGCGGCCGCCAGCCGACACACCGCCCTCGCCTTCGAAGGCCCGGCTCGGCTTCGCGGTCACGAGGTTGATGGCGCCGCCCATCGCGCCGGGACCGTCGAGCACCGACGCGTAGCCCTTCTGAATCTGGATCGCGGCCACGTCAGCCGTCAGGAACCGCGCGAAGTCGAGCCGGTTGTCCGCAGGCAGGTAGATGCGCACGCCGTCGATCATCAGCGGCACCTGCCATCGGCCGAATCCGCGCACGAAGATGTCGGACTCGTTGCGGCGGCCGTTCGCGTCGAAGGTGCTGACGACGCCAGGCACGAGGTTGACGGCCTGATCGATGCTGTTGCGCTCGTACGTCCAGATCTGGTCGTGCGTCAGCACCTCGCCGCCGACGCCCGGCGTTCCCAGCTCGGTGCCGAGGACGTGCACGATCTCCCCGAGCCGGAACGTGCTGGCGTCCTGCGCTGGAGGCGGGGGCGCCGGCTTCTCTCGATCGCTCTCGGCCGCGGGCTTCTGAGCCGGCTGCGGTGCCGCCTGCCCCTGCGCGTGCAGCGTGCCGGCCGAGAGCCCGATCGCTGCGATCGCCGCTCCGTACAGGCAGGCTCTTCTCATCCGTTTGTCAAGATCCATTCGCATGTCAGCTCCCGTGAATGCGCCGTCAGATGACGGCTCGGACGTCGCCCGTGTGCGCGCTGCTGCACCCCGGGACGTCGGCGAGGAGCTGGCGGTACTCAGAGGAACGCAAGGTGGACATCAACGCGGACACGCGCGGGTCGTCGGCGATCGCGTCGGCGACGACGAGCTCGTACGCTTCCCGATGGACCGGGATGAAGCCGAGGTGCGCCTCGGCGGCCACCGGCTGGATGCACACGCCCGCTTCCGCCCATCCGCTCGCCACCGTCGTCGCGACGGCGCGATGATCGCGGACGACGCGCTGGTAGCCGTCCGGACGCCGACGATGGGAGCCGAGGAGCGCGTCGAAGGTGTCGCGAGCCGCCGAGCCTTCCTCGCGGTTCACCCATCTCACCTTCGCGCGCATCAACGCGGTGACCGAACGCTCGCGCCGCGCGGCGTCGACGGCGACGCCGGACTGCCACTGCGCCTGGTGCAGCAGGCGGTAGCCCGGACCGAGCCCATGGCGCACGGCCGTGTCGTTGGTCGATCGCCCGTCCGCGTCCGTCATGTGCACACCGGCGACGTGGATCAGCCCCCGGCGAACGAGGTCGAGCGCCTGACGGCTGGAGCGCAGGAGCGGGATGACGCGGATGCGGTGGCGCAACGCCAGGTCGCGCGCGACGAGCCCGACGAGCGGGTCGCAGCCGGCCATGACCAGCGTCTGCTCGGGCGCCGCGGCCGCCATGCGCGGCTGCACGCGCTCGCCGTCGAACCAGCCATCGTGCGCGAGGGGGCCCGCTGCCGTGAGCTCGACGGGAAACGCGAGCGCGCGGCCGTTGACGCTCGCCTGCCACACGCGGCCGTCGGCGTCGGCGGGCGGCGTCCAGGCCCATTCCACCGGGGTGTCAGCCGCACCCGACGCGAAGACGTGCTCGACGTCGGCGCCGAGCGCCCGGGCGAGACGAAGGGCCACGGCCACCGACGGCATGATCCGGCCGGTCTCGATGGCGCTGACCTCCGCCCGCGACACGCCGCTCTTCGATGCGAGTTGCTCCTGCGACCAGCGCCGATCGCGGCGGAGCGCTGCAAGCTTGTTAGACACGATCCTGTCCATATTGCGACAGTATCGTATCAGAAGTCACTCGGAGGCAAGAAGCAAGGAGGACGTTCGACGCGCCGGTGCCGACGCGCCGTGACATCGATCCCGTGACCGCAGCGGCACGAGCCCGCGCGTCGTGAGGTTCGACGCACGGCGGCCGCAGCGTTCGGGAATCGGGCTTACGACGGAATCGGCGCCGCGGCCGCTTGCGCAGGCAGGTCGGACCGGGCCGGGAGATCGATGCGGAGCGTCGTGCCGGCCTCGGATGAGGACTCGACGAATACCTGGCCCCTGAACAGGGCGAGCACTTCTCGCGCGATCGCGAGCCCGAGCCCGAATCCGCCGGTCACGCGGTTGCGCGACTGGTCGACACGGTAGAAGCGATCGAACACGCGCTCGCGATCCGGCGCCGGGATGCCGGTGCCGGTGTCGGCAATCCGGAGCGAGAGCGTCCCGGCGGCCCACTCGTCGGGCTCCGACTCGGCGAACGCGCCGGTGATCTCCACGCTGCCGCCGTCGCGGTTGTAGCGAATGGCGTTCTCGATGACGTTGTCGAACACCCGGCCGAGCAAGCCGGGGTCGGCATACGTGACGCACGGCGTGACCGTCGAGACGGCGACGCGCACCTGTCGAGCCGCCGCTGCGCTCCGCAGCCGGTCGATCGACGCTCGGACGACCTCGTCGACGCGCACTTCCCGCAGCCGGACCTGCGTGCGCGACTCCTGGGCCCGCACGAGCAGCATCAGCTCGGCGATGAGGGTCGTCAGGACCGACAGCCGGCTCTGCACGATCGTCAGCGTGTTCCGGTACTCGTCGGCCGTCCGATCGCGCCGGAGCGCGACGTCGATCTCGCCGGCGATCGCCGTCACCGGGCTGCGCAGCTCGTGCGCGGCGTCCGCCGCGAAGCGGCGATTGGCCTCGAGGGCGATGTGCAGCCGGTCGATGAGCGCGTTCAACGCCTGCGTCATCTCCGAGATCTCGTCCCGGCCGTGCGGCGGATCGAGGCGCTCGCGGATGTCGCCCCGCGCGATCTCCAGCGCCCTCCGCGTCATCGTCCGGACCGGGACGAGCGCGTTCGACGCCAGCGCGAAACCCGCCGCGCCGGTCGCCGCGGTGCTGACCATCCAGACGATGACGAGCAGCCACCGGATGTCCGCCAGGCTGCCGGCGACGTCCTCCATGCCGACGGCGACGACCATCGCGTACCACTGCCCCTCGGCAGCCAGCCGCACCGTCACGGTGCGATAGGCCTGGCCTTGGACCACGACGGTGGCAATCGGCGCCTCACCGGCGAGCGCGAGCTTCAGATGATCGGGATCCGACAGCGGCAGGCTGGCCCGTTCGACCGGCAGCGCCTGGAGCGGCCGTCCGGTGGTGTCGAAGAGCTGCACGACCTTCGTCGTGAAGGTGCCGCCCGCGAGCGTCGGCACGGGAAGCTCGTGGAGGTGAGGCGCAGACGACGGCCGGTCGACGGCCGACGTCACCTCGGTCGCCGCGAGGGTGCGCAACTGCCGATCGAGCGACCGCAGGATCGTGGCGCGGATGCCGACGTAGATCCAGATGCTGCCGGCCGCGAGCAGCGCGCTGAAGACCACCGTCCACCGGAGCGTCAGCCTGACGCGGAAGTTCAAAAGCGGCAAGGGCATGCCACGCGCCTAGACTTTCAGCATGTACCCGAACCCGCGCAGCGTCTGGACGAGCGGGGCGGGATGCACGGCCTGCAGCTTGCGGCGAATGTACCCGATGTAGACCTCGACGACGTTCGATCCTGGGTCGAGGTCCCCTCCCCACACGCGCTCGGCGAGCTCTTCCCGCGACACGACCGTGTCGGCGTGGAGCACGAGCTGCTCCAGCACGCGGTACTCCGTGAGCGACAGGTCCAGCCGCGTGCCGTTGACGCGGATGATGCGTGCCTTCGTGTCCATTTCGACCGGACCGTGGCGGACGATCGAGGTCAGCGTCCGCGTGCGGCCGCGACGCGTCACGGCCCGCGCGCGCGCCAGCAGCTCGTCGAACGAGAACGGCTTCGTCAAGTAGTCGTCGGCGCCCGCATCCAGACCCGCAATGCGATTCTCGATCTCTTCCCGGGCCGTGAGCATCAGGATCGGCGTGTCGATCGCCTCCGCGCGGAGCTTGCGGCACACGTCGACGCCGTTCATGCCGGGCAGCATGATGTCGAGCACGATGAGATCGTAGTCGTCGGTGGCCGCGCGTTCCTGCGCGACGAGGCCGTCCTCGACGACGTCGACGACGTGCTTCTCCTCGCGCAGGCCGTTCACCAGGAAGTGGCTGATCGTCCGATCGTCCTCGACGAGCAGGATGCGCATGGTCTCGCGTGGCTACGCCTCGGGGTTCAGTGCCGCTCGGCGACGCGCTTCTCAATCATCTCGTACAGCGTCGGCAGCACGACGAGCGTCAGCAGCGTGGCCGACACGATGCCGCCGCTGATCACCGAGGCGAACGGACGCTGCACCTCGGCGCCGGATCCTTGCGACAGCACGATGGGCGACAGCCCGATGACCTCGACGAGGGCCGTCATGAGCACCGGCTTGAGGCGGGTCGAGGCGCCGGTCAGCACCGCGGTCCGGATCGGCTCGCCGTGGCTGCGCAGGCGGTTGATCGCCGACACCAGCACGACGCCGTTGAGCACGGCGACGCCGAAGAGCGCGATGAACCCGACGGCGGCGGAGAGGTTCAGCGTCAAGCCGCCAATCCAGAGCGCGGCGATGCCGCCGATCATCGCGAAGGGCACGTTGAGCAGCACGAGCGTCGCCTGCCGCAGCCGCTGGAACGTGACGAAGAGCAGGAGGAAGATGATCGCGATCGAGAGCGGAATCACCAGCGTGAGCCGAGCCATGGCCCGCTGCTGATTCTCGAACTGGCCTCCCCACGTCAGGTAGTAGCCGCTCGGCAGCGTCACCGTGGCGGCGATCCGTTCGGAGGCCTCGCCGACGAAGCTCCCGACGTCGCGCCCGCGCACGTTGGTCTGCACGACGATTCGGCGCTCGCCGTTCTCGTGGTTGATCGCCTCCGGCGCGCTCATCTCGCTGAGCCTGGCCACGCGTTCGAGCGGAATCCGCTCGCCGCCGTGCGCCGCCAGCGGCAGCCGTCTCAGCGCGTCGAGATTGGTCCGCACGTCCGCCGGGAAGCGCAGCACGACGTCGAAGCGGCGCGCGCCGTCGAGCACCTCCGTCACCGCCATGCCGCCGACGCCGGTCTCCACCACGTGCTGGACGTCCTCGACGTTCAGGCCGTAGCGCGCGATCGCGTTCCGATCGATATCGATCTGCACCTGCGCCGCGCCGCTCAGGATCTCCATCTGCACGTCCGCCGATCCCCGGATGGCGCCGAGCACCTGCCGGATCTCGTCGCCGATCCGCTGGAGCTCGCCAGGGTCGGGGCCGAACACTTTCACGGCCACGTCCGCCTTGACGCCGCTGACGACCTCGTCGAGCCGCATGGCCATCGGCTGCGTGAAGTTGAACGTCATGCCCGGGAAGTCCGTCAGCGCCTGCGCCATCGCCTCGATCAGCTCCTCCTTGGTCTCCCGGCCGGTCGTCCAGGCCTCGGCCGGATGGAGCTGCACGTAGATGTCGCCCTGGTAGATGCCCATCGCCTCGGTCGCCAGGTCCGGACGCCCGAGCTTGGTCACGATCTGGCGCACTTCGGGCAGCGTGCGGAGCTTCTGCTCCACGCGCGTCGAGATCTCGACCGAGTCGGCGAGCGACACCGACGGGTACTTGCGGCTCTCGATGAGGATCGATCCCTCGTCCAGGCGAGGCATGAACTCCGTGCCGAGGAACGGCACGGATCCGACGGCGATCGAGACGACGGCCAGCGCCACCGCAATCGTCCGCCAGCGATGGTCCATCGCGTCCTCGAGGTGGCGGAGGTAGCGGGCCTTCAGGCGCTCGAACCACGCGCCCTCGTGATGGCCGCTGTCCAGGGCGACGAGATACGACGAGACGACGGGCACGGCCGTGAGCGACAGGAGCAGCGCGCCGAAGAGCGCCGAGCAGATGGTGATCGCCATCGGCCGGAACATCTTGCCCTCGAGCCCTTCGAGGGTGAACACGGGGATGTAGACCGCGATGATGATCAGGACGCCGAACAGGATCGGCCGCGCGACCTCGATGGCCGGGCCGGTGAAGAGCCGGCCGCGATCGTGCTCGTGGTGGGCGCCCGGATCGCCGGCCGCGAGGACGGCGGCCATGTCCGGCCGGCGCCGCACGAAGTTCTCCATCATGACGACCGCGCCGTCCACGATGAGCCCGAAGTCGACCGCGCCGAGCGACATCAGGTTGGCCGACACGCCGAAGATCCGCATGCCGATGAAGCCCGTGAGCATGGCGAGCGGAATCACGGCGGCGACGACGAGCGCCGCCCGCACGTCGCGGAGGAAAAGGAAGAGCACGACCGTGACGAGCAGGCAGCCCTCGATCAGGTTCTTGCGCACGGTCGACGACGTGCGCGTGATGACCTCGCTCTGGTCGTAGAAGGGCACGACCGTCAGGCCGTCCGGCAACTGCTGCTCCACCTCGGCCATGCGCGCCTTGACGCGCGCGGCCACATCGCGGCCGTTCTCGCCCTTGAGCATGATGACCATGCCGGCCACGGACTCTCCGCGGCCGTCGCGCGTCACGGCGCCCTGCCGCGGCATGGGCGCGATCACGACGCTGGCGACGTCCGCGACCGTGATCGGCGAGCCGCCGGACGCCTCGAGGACGATCCGGCTGAGATCGTGTTCGCTCGCGACGAGGCCGACGCCGCGGACCGTGTACCGCTCGGAGCTGTGCTCGATGTAGCCACCGCTGAAGGAGGTGTTGTTCGCCGCGACCGCGGCGTACACGTCGCGCAGCGACAGGCGGTGCTTCTCGAGCCGCGCCGGGTCGACGACGATCTGATACTGACGGGTGAGGCCGCCCCAGGAGTTGACCTCGCTGACGCCGCGCACCGAGCGCAGGCGCGTCCGGATGTCCCAGTCGTGGAGCGTCTTGATCTCCATGGGATCGGCCTCACCGCCCTCGATCAGGTACTGGTAGATCTCGCCGAACGCGGTGGCGACCGGGCCCAGCACGGGATCGACGCCGTCGGGCAGCCGGCCGCGCGCGTCCGCGAGGCGCTCGGTGACGAGCTGCCGCGCGAAGTAGATCGGCACCGCATCGTCGAACACGACGGTGACGATCGAGAGCCCGAACTTCGAGATGGACCGCACCTGCTCCGTGTTCGGCGCGCCCATCATCGCGATCTCGATCGGATAGGTGATGCGCTGCTCCACCTCCGGCGCCGCGAGGGCCGGCGCCTCGGTCACGACGACGACCTGGTTGTTCGTCAGATCGGGGAACGCCTCGACCGGCAACTGCTGGTACGCGACGATCCCGGTGCCGATGAGCGCGGCGAGGCAGAACAGCACGAAGAGGCGCTGCCGGAGCGCCGCGGCCACGACCCGCTCGATCAGCCCGTGCTGGGTCATTCGGGCCGCTCCGATTCGAGAAGCTTCGACTTCAGGAGAAACGTGCCGCCCACCGCAATCCGCGTCCCCGGCGCGATCCCCGTCAGCTCGACGCGGCCGTCGCGCTCGGGACCTCGGCTGACCGGCTGGCGGCGAAACGTGCCGGGTGAGGTTTCGACGAAGACGATGGCCTGCCGATCGAGCTGCTGGACGGCGGTCGCCGGCACGACGACGACCTGGCGCTCCTCGCCGGTCGACAGCCGCACGGTCGCGAACATCTGTGGCTTCAGGAGGCCCTGCGGATTGTCGACCTCGATCCGGGCGGTCACGCGGCGGGTCTCGGGATTCACGGTGTCGCCGATGGCGCGCACGCGCGCGGGAAACGCCCGGTCGGGATACGCCGCGACGGCGATCGTGGCGGCGCGGCCAACGCCGAGCAGCGGCAGGCGCGCCTCGTCGACGTCGGCGATTGCCCACAGCGTGGTCAGGTCGCTGACGACGTAGAGCGGCGCGCCCATCGTGACGGCCGTGCCGGACGTCACGAGCCGTTCGAGCACGACGCCAGACAGCGGCGTCGTCACCGGCACGGCATCCTGACGTTCAGCGGCGTCGACGTGATCGGCCTCGATGCCGAGATGCTCCAGCTCGTCCAACGCGCGGCGCACTTCGCTCTCCGCGACGGCGAGCGCCTGCTCGGCCGCCGCGCGGTCGGTCGCGGCGCGCTCCATCTCCTGCGGCGAGACCGCCTTGGTCGCGAGCAACCGCGACGCGCGCGCTTCGGCAGACCTGGCGTAGGTCAGTTCCGCCGTCGCCCGCTGGCGATCGGCCATGGCCTTCCGATAGCTCGCCCACGCGTCGTGGACCGTGTGGCTGTGGATGCTCACGACGCGCTGGCCTTGTTCGACGCGCTCGCCCACCTGGACGTCGGCGCCCGTGACGACGCCGTCGACGAGCGATCCGAGGCGGGCGGTGCGCGTCTCGTTCACCTGCAGGACCGCGGGCGTTTCGAAGTAGCCCGTGCGCGTTTCGGCCGCGGCGGCCGCGACCGAGATCCCGCTCGAGTGCTGCGCCTCGGACGAGATCGTGATCTCGTTTGCTTGCCGTGTCGTGGCGGGCGCGGATTGGGGCGGTGCGCTGGAACCGGCGGCCGGAGACGAGCCGCAGGCGATCGTCGAGGTGGCGCCGGCGAGAACGGCGACGCAGGTGAACGGCACGGCGACGCGCGTGACGATGACGGTCAGCATGGTCATGGCAGCGGGGACTCCCCGAGCGAAAGCCTGGCGTTGATGTGGGCGGCGAGCGCGTCGAGCTGCAGCTCGATGACTTCCCGCGACGCTTCGGCGAACACGCGTTCCGCGTCGACGAGCTGCAGGACGTCGCCGCGGCCCTCGGTGTAGGACGATCGCGCCGCGACGCGGACGACCGTCGCCGGCTCCAGCAGGTCTTGACGTGCCGACGCGGCCTCGATCGTCAACCGCGCGGCGGCGTCGAGGTACGCCTGCGCCTCGGCGTACGCGAGCTGCTGCACGCGCTCGAGCTCGAAACGCGCCGCGGCGATCTCGCCGCCCGCGAGCGCCGTCGCGACGCGATTGCGATCGAACAGGGCGATCGGCATCGTGATGCCCGCCACCGCCGTGTCGAGCCCTCCGGTGCGCTTGTAGCCCGTCGTGAGCGTCACGTCGGGCACCCCGCGGGCGCGCTCGACGCCGAGAGCCGCCTCGGCACGCGCCACGCGCGCGCGCGCCGCGCCGACGTCCGGCCGCTTCGCCAGCCGCGCCGGATCCGCGATGGCTGGGAGCGGCGTCACCGGCAACGGGACCGGCACGAGCTGGTCGAGGCGCACGTCGATGCCGACGATGGCCGACAGGCGAAGGATGGCGGCGCGGGCGGTGATCTCCGTCCGGCTGACCTGGCGCACCAGGCGCTGGTGCTCGGTCTGGAGCTTTCGCCAGTCGGCCTCGGCGGTCAGGCCTGCCTGCACGCGTTGCGAGAGCGTGGCGACGAGCTCAGCCAGGCCCTCTCGCTGCTGCGTCAGGGACGCCAGCAGCTCGCGCGCGCGCAGCGCATCGAGGTAGAACGATGCGACCTCGAACGCCAGCGTCCACTCCGACACGCGCCGCTCGGCGTCGGCCATCGCCACCACGGCGTCCGCGCTCGCCACGCGCGCCGCTCGTTTGCCGCCGAGCTCGAGCGGCTGGCTCACGGTCGCGAAGACGTCGCGCGTCAAGAGCGCCGTCGAGTGCGGTCCGAAGTTCTCGCCGCGGAGCTCGACGAACGGGTTCGGCAGGGCGGGGACGGCGGCGCGGGCGCCGAGGGCGGCCTGCTGGCGCGCGCGCGCCGCTCTCACGAGCGGTGTGCGCTCGGCGGCCAGCGCGAGCGCCTCGCCCAGCGGGATCGACGCGGGCGTCTGGGCCGAGACCGATCCGGCGCCGAAGAGGGCCAGTGCCGTCCACGCCAGGATCGCGAGGCGTGCGTGTCTGGCGGCGTGGCGCCCGAGAGCGAGCAGCGACATGGCGCATCACGGTACTCAGCGGCGCGTAAGAACCACCTAAGACCGTTTCTCATCCTGGTCTCAGGCGCGCGTCGTGGCGGCCGGCGACGGTATCGCCGGCGGGAGGCTGATAAACTAGCGGGAACGGAGAGGTACCGAAGTGGTCATAACGGGGGCGCCTCGAAAGCGTCTTGCCTCACAAGGGCACGTGGGTTCGAATCCCACCCTCTCCGCCACTGCAACCCGCTGACCCAACACAAGTTACGGGCTCGCCACTTTTCACTGTACCTAATTTGTACCTGAACACCCGCCACGTGGGTGGGCTTTCCACCCGCTCAACCTTGCCGCGGTCCTGACGCGCCCCGCTAGTTCAGGCCAGACTTGCGATGCTGTGGAGTCGTTCGACGAGTTTCGATCGCCTCGCTTGACTGCCGGCGTCTGGCAGGAGAAAACCAGGGAGGGCGTCCACAAAGTCCTGCGAATTGAGAAGCGTCCGAACCTCGGACGCGATGTACTCGCGGACCGCTGGCCCGGCGGCGGCGATCTCGGCGATGAGTTCTGGTCGGCCGTCGACGAGTGTAATGACGTCTTCAAGGTCGTGGCTCATCGCCAGGTCATCCGTCCCGCGCCCGTGAAACGCCTCGAACTTCGTCGCCACGAAATAGACGGGCGTGACGAGCCGGAAGTCCATTCCTCCGATTGACCGTCTTTCTGCGGACGCGATCGCCTGCTGGTACCAGCGATTGCTGAAGCCAAGAATCTCTTCGTCAATCGGCATCACGTCGACGATTAGCTCCTGGTAGCGCCAGCGGCAGAGAGGGGCGCCCTTTGTCGAGTCTTCTGCGAGGCCCAGTGCCCGGAGGCGCTCGGATAGGGCCGCGTATTTCGTATAGGAGGTGACATCGACGATCGCATCCACATCTTTCGTTGGTCGAATCCCGCCAGCGGCCGGATCTGAGACCAATAGGCCGGTCGCACAGCCACCAACGAACACAAGTTCCTCGAGAAGCGGACGAAGCAGATTTAAGACGGTCTCGAATAGCGCCCGATTTGGATCAACCACGCAGACACTTTCGCAGCAAAGCGGTCAGCTCCCGTTCCGCGGCTTGTCGCTCGCGCGCGCGGCCGTCTCGCAACGCATCGACCAATGCGAGAAGTTGATAGAGCAGCGGGTCCTTCGCTGCCGCGGCAGGCACAATCTTGTGAAGCGGCTCGAAGGTGCTTCCGCGGACGCGACCTTCGGGAGATGGCCAGACTGGTGGAGGATCGGAACTCTCCGCAAACGCTTCACTGAGTGGCGGCGCGGCGTGAGCGGTCGGCATGCCGCGAGTCACTTCACCGCGTTGGGGCGGGAATGCGTACTTCACGCCGTGGACGAGGAACTCCTCGACGGGTTGCAGGAGGGGTCGCGAATCCCCATTGATCAGGCGAGCTTGCTTGAGTCTCTTGAGGGATAGATGAATCTGCGAGGAGCTCATCGAGAGCTCGCCAGCGAGCTGGGCGATGGGTGGCCGTCTGCCGCTCAGGCTGACGAGCTTGGCAAGCACCACTACGTCCTGCGGAAGCAGTGCGCGAGGCATTCCATATTCTAGAATCTAGAATGCAGAATGACAACTGGGGTCCGCGATGCAAGAGACATCGTAAAGTCACTATTAGTGACTTTCAGCACCACAACATATTGACTCGGGGTCGAGGACCACCTAGACTTACTGGCGATCATCCGAACCGGATGAGCGACCGTGCTCTTTGAAAACATGGTCCCGACGAATGTCGGGGGAAGGTTCATAGGACGGGTCCGATAGGGCCCTCTTGATGGCGGCGAACGCGAGTTTGTTCGCCGCGCGGCTCGGCGATCGTGCCGGCCGTGAACCTGCGAACGGAGAGAGGGAGACGAAGTCTCTCGGCCGAATCATGGCCGGGAAGCATTTTGCAGTACCGGGAATGCCGGGAGGCCGCAAGCAATCGCCGTCCTGACCTCAGGCCCTTGAACCGCCAGCAGAAACGATTCCGCTTCATTGCGGAATCTGGAGTGCTAGACCAACGCTTCACCCTCTTGCTATACGGAACCTTCCCGGACCCGCCAGACGGGACAGCAACGGACTTCTCCGTTGTCTGGAACCGTTGGAGCGCGAAGACCATGAAACTGTTTCAGGGTGCGGACGAGATGTTGGCGATGGTTCATCGCCTGCTCTCGTCGAGAGGGGCGGAGCTAGTTCAGCAGAACCAACTTCGGTGCGTGTTTCACAAGTTGGAAGCCGAAATGAAAGGGGGATCGCGATCGAAGGCTTCCCGCAAACGAGTCACCGAGCTGATCGCGGAGATCAGCAAGATCGTATGCGAAGAACTGTTGCGGAAATAGCTGCGACGGTTGTTGAGGGAGTGAAGACGACGGAGCGCGAACGGGCGAGAACAGAGTTGGTCTAGTAACTGCATTTTGGTACACAGGAAGCCCGATGAATTTTGGTCGAGCAATCAGGATCGTCAGAACCGCGCACGGTTTGACGAAGGCCCAACTGGCGAGACAGCTGAGCATCGGTGCGAGCCACCTCAGTCTCATCGAACGCGGGCAGCGAAAGCCCAGTGTGGAAGTGCTCGACGAGATTTCTGGCGTGCTCAGGATTCCACCGCATCTCCTGGCGTTGCTGGCTTCCGAACCCGGCGACCTCGACGATCCGAAGAACGCGGAGCAGGTCGCCGAATTGGCTCGATCGCTCGTGCGCGTGCTGGTCGCCGCCGGAGAGCAGCCGGTGCTGCCTTTGTTGAAAACAAGCCGGAAGAAGAGACCCGCCTGATGCGTTCACCGGTGGACCACTACTCGGACGCCTGGTTGTCTTTTGAACTTCGGCATCCGGTCGACCGGCTGCGGCTGCTCGCCGGGATGGTGCCCGAGGACCTGTATAGCGTCAGGAGAGTCGAGATCAACCGTAAGGTCCGAGACATCTCGAACCCGTGTGATGAGTTGAAGGCAGTCCAGCGGTCCATCCGCGAGCGACTCCTCCTGCCGATTCCGCTCTCCCCGATCGTCTACAGCGATGTGCCGGGTCACTCGGCAGCCCAGAATGCTGAGCGTCATCTCCATCAGGCGAACGTCGGCTCTGCAGATATCCGAGACTGCTACAACAGCATGACAAACGCGATGGTCTTTCGCGTGTTTCGTCACACACTTCGGCTTGGCGACAGTCTCGCTGACTTGCTCACGGGGCTAACGACCTCTCGCGGTCACCTTCCGCATGGCGCGCCCACGAGCGGCGCCCTTGCCAACCTCATCCTTTCGCCGATCGACGTCGAACTCGAGCGCATTGCGGTCGAATTGGACCTGAAGATCACGCGGTATGTGGACAACATCGATTTTTCCGGCCAACGGACGCGACACGCGTTCCTGCCCATCGTTGCGTTGATACAGTCGCTCGGCTTTGCGGTGAAGCGTCGCAAGGTTTTCAACGCCAGCCGTCAGCGCGTGCAGATTGTCACCGGTCGAACTGTGAGTGGACGGGTCCTTCGCCTTCCGCGTGCCAAGCGCGCAAACGTTCGGGCGAATGTCCACGAAGTCTTGTGCCGCCGGCGTGACGGCCTGCCGATCCAAGACAAGCAGATCAACAGGCTGCGGGGTCGACTGAACTACCTGCGAACTCAGGGGCATCCGAAGGAGGCGCGAGACCTAGCGACACGACTTGCGGCCGTTGGCATCAACATCTGACAGTGCGATGCCAGCGCCTTGCGCTGTACCTGTTTTGTACCTCATACTCGGGATTCGAGTGGATTTGAGCGGTTCTGGCGTTTCCGATCACGCCTAAACCATTGATAGGAGCGGGTTCGACGAGAACGAATCCCACCCTCTCCGCCAATCATTCTCCGCCAAATCCCTAAAAGAACGCACAGCAGCCGTAAGGTTTCGGCCGCTGTACCTGTTCTGTACCTAGAGGGCCCTTTTCTTTCGGTATCTGAAACAGCTCAGCGTCGAGCAGATGCGGCAGTTCCGCGCAACGTGGACCGATGGCGCGAACTACGCGACGAAGAATCTCGAGCGGCTGCGCGCGTTCTTTCGATTCTGCATGGAGGACGATTGGGTGACCAAGAACCCGGGTCGCCGGGTGAAGGCGCCGAAAGTCAAGGCCACGCCGACGCTTCCGTTCACCGACTCGGAGATGCGGCGCATCCTCGAGGCGTGCGATCGCTATCCCGGCAATCGCGACCGCGTGCGCGCGTTCGTGCTGGTGATGCGGCAGTCGGATCTGCGGATCGGCGACACGATTGCGCTCGACGACGCACGTGTGGACGGCAACAAGCTTCTTCTCTACACGGCAAAGACCGGGACGCCCGTCTACGTGCCGCTGCCGGAAGTCGTCATCAGCGCGCTGGCCGCGCTCGACACGAACACGAACGGACGGTACTTTTCGACGGGCGATGCCAAGCCGCAGACGGCCCGCGCGAACTGGTCGCGCTATCTGGACACGCTGTTTGAACTCGCCAACGTCGGGAACGCGCACTCGCACCGGTTCCGCGACACGTTCGCGGTATCGCTCTTGCTGAACGGGTCTCGCTGGAGAATGTCTCCAAGCTCCGCGGGCACAGCTCGATCAAGGTCACCGAAGGGCACTACGCGCCGTGGGTGAAGGCGCGTCAGACGATGTTGGAAGCCGAAGTCCGCCGGGCGTGGGAGAGCTCGGGACAGTCCGTTGGCACCGACGCGGACGCCGATCAGGGATCATCGGACCGGACCACTGCGGCTCGCCAAACACCGACCACGCTCGCTCGGACGAGTCGGGTGCAAGGCCGTCCCGGCCGCAGCGTTCGCGGGTCGGCGCAGGCGCGAGATTCGGCGGAGTTCTCCGGCGCGCGAGGCCGGCTTCCGTGCAATTCCATCTCGTCAGTTCCCGTCATTGACGGAGTCCGTCAATGACGTATAATCCCATGTTGACGTTCGTCGAAACGGCGCTCTTCACGAGGCTGATCGACAAAGAAGATCAAGGAGGAGATCGATGGCTAGGCGTTCGCGGAACATCGGTCTGGAGATTCTTGCGGGGATTCGTCAGCTCAAGCGAGGCGAACACGGGCGCATCACCAACGTGCCGTCCGTCGCCAGCGTGAGGAAGAAGACCGGGCTCTCGCAGTCGAGATTCGCTGAACTGCTCGGCGTGTCGGTGCGGACGCTTCAGGAGTGGGAGCAGGGGCGCCGGGCGCCTTCCGGAGCCGCGCGGACGCTCTTGCTGATCGCCGCAAGGAACCCTCGGGCGCTGATGGAGGTCGCGTAAGCGACGTGGCATCGCCGCCCGGTGCGCCACGACTTGTAGCCGCTGCCTCGGCGGTTCGACCCTGCTCCGCAGCTTGTCCATTGCTTCTACTCCCGTCAGATTAGGCACTCCATCCACCGACGCGCACTCTCGTTCATATACGCACGTTCAGCGCGTCCCAACTCTCGTGCGAACCTGGTTCGCGTTGGGCATACAGGAACGTGCCACATGCGGATCGGCATCGACATTGGCCCTCGCTACCACGCCATCTCGACCGAGTGCCTGCGCGGGCTCGTGGCGCGAAGCGTCGCAATCAACAGGCTCGGTCGGGCGGCCACCGCGTGAGAACGTGACGCACGCTGCAGTGCGATGTGTCACGCAGCCGCGCTATCGCTCGGACGCGGATCGATCGCTCGCTTGCGCAGGGCCCGCCGCGCACGCGCCGCTGCGCGCCTCACCGATCACCTCCACGTCTGGCACCAAGCGCAGGACGCCCGCGAGAAGGTGTCGCGCTGGGCGATCGTCGTCGGCAATCAATACGCGCAGTCGATCCGCTCCACGTCCCCAGGCTCCTTCATAGCCGGCACATCGAACAACGCCTGCACGTATCCGACAACTGATTGATGGTCGGCGATGAACGGCAGGTCGAGACGTGGCGTCACCCGCCGCGGATCACCGGCCGCGAGGCTTCGCGCCAGCCAGAACCGCTGGCACGCCCGGTGCCGCAGCATGCCGCCACGTGGTGAGACCTGCCCGTGTCCTCCTGACGGGCGGTCGAGTTCCTCCGGTCGTAAAGGAACCACGGACCGCCCGTTCACAGGAGGAGACATCAGGACCGCCGACACGCTCAAGCAGTTCACGACCGACGCCCTCGATGGACTTGCCGCCTTGCTCGATGCGGGACCGAGCGACCAGCTCACCGCGCTCTTGAAGGCGATGGCACGCTTCCATCGCTACAGCTTCCACAACGTTTGCTTGATCGCGGCGCAGCGCCCTGCGGCCACGCGCGTGGCCGGCTTCCACACTTGGCGTTCGCTCGGTTGCTTCGTTCGCAGAGGCGAGAAGGGTATCGTCATCCTTGCCCCGATCGTCACGCGCCGCCGACGCGACGACACTGACGACGAGACGTGCGTGGCCGGCTTCAGAGCTGCGCATGTGTTCGACGTCGCGCAGACGGACGGTGAGCCTCTACCCGAAGCGTCAGCCGCCTTCGGCGATCCCGGCGACCGCACGCTCGCCCTTGTGTGCCGCGATCGTGAAGCAGGGAATCGCGATCGAGGTTACCGCCGATCTGGACGGTGCGCACGGTGTGTCACTCGGCGGGCGCATCAAGATTCTGAGCGGTCTGTCCCACGCCGAAGAGTTCGTCGTGCTCGTTCACGAGTACGGCCATGAGCTGCGGCATCGTTCCGCCAACCGTCCCACTTCACGCGACCAGCGTGAGCTCGAAGCCAAGCCGTCGCGTTCGTGGTCGGTGAAGCCGTCGGTCTCCAGGTTGCCGATGCAGCCCGTGACTACATCCACCAGTACCGCGGCGATCGTGACGCCCTGCTGGCCTCGCTGGAACGAATCCGCGGCGCGGCCGTGACGATTCTGAACGCTCTTGAACCCGCGCCGCAGACGTCGTGCGGCCGGGCCGAAAGGAGGCCGATGCGCTCCTTTCAACAATCCCTGCCGGGGCAGTCGCCGCGGCCCCCCCGGCTCACAACCCTTCCAATGTCCTGGTTCTTCCCTGCGCCATCCCGATGAGCACGCGCGCCGGTTGTGCGTATTTCGCACATGCACTCCCGGCTGGTTCTTCCGTTCCAAAAGCGCCTGCGGCGGGGTCACGTCGTTCAGCGCAAACCGGTCACGCCGTCGTCAAACAGTCTGAATGGTAGGCAATCTACCAAATATGGTAGACTATCTATCATGGCGGAACGAAAGGTCGTTCAAGGCACCCTCGAGTTGCTGATCCTGCAGACACTGCTGTTCGGCCCGCTCCACGGCCACGGCATCGCCCGGCACATCCAGCGCACGTCAGAGGACGTGCTGCAGGTGGAACACGGGTCGCTCTATCCTGCTTTGGCCCGTTTGGAGAAAAGCGGGTCTATCACCTCCAAGTGGGAAGCGAGTGACCGGGGGCGCGAGATGCGCATGTACAGGCTGACGGCCAAGGGACGCAAGCAGCTGACGATCGAGCAGAGCCGGTGGAACGCGGTGGTGCGAGCAATGGCCCGCGTACTGAAGCCCGTGTGAGGCGGCTGTGACCAAGGACAGAGACGAGGAACTCGAACGAGAGATTCGCAGCCACCTCGAGCTCGAGGCCGAAGAACGCGTCGCGAACGGGATGTCCGGACAAGAGGCGCGAGACGCCGCGCGGCGCGCGTTCGGCAACGTCACCCTGACGCGCGAGGACGCACGAGCGGTGTGGACGCGGCGCTGGCTGGACGAAATCGTCCAGGACGTCCGTTACGCCTGTCGCACGCTCCGCAACAGCCCGGGGTTCACGATCACGTCGGTGCTGACGATCGCGCTCGGCATCGGGGCAAACACCGCGATGTTCTCGGTGGTGAACGCCGCGATCCTGCGGCCGCTCGGCTACCCGCAGCCGGAACAGCTGCAAATGGTGACCGCCGGCTCCGGAGACGGCAACCCAGGCTCGCTCTCGCCGGCCGAGTACTTCGAGCTGACCGAGATAAGTCAGTCCTTCGCGGTCGCTGGCGCGTTCGTGACGGGCGAAGCGAACCTCTCGGCACTCGATCGCCCGCGGCGGACGGCGTACGCACGGGTGAATGCCGAAGTGTTCGAGGCCCTCGCCGTGGCGCCGGAACGCGGTCGGTGGTTTCGCCGCGACGAGACGCGCGTCGGTGGTCCAGCAGTCGTCATCCTGTCGCACGGCTTGTGGCGCTCGGCCTTCGGCGACACTGACGACATCATCGGCCAGTCGGTCGACATTGATGGCATCCGGCACGAGGTGATCGGCGTGATGCCGCCAGGCTTCGACGTCATGGACAAGCGGGCCGAGCTCTGGCTCCCGCTCCAACTCGCACCCGCGATCCGTCGATTCCGGGCGAGCCACTTTCTGTCAGTGCTGGCCCGCCTGAAAGGCAACGTCACGCTGTCGCAGGCCGAGTCGGAGCTGACCTCGCTCATGACGAGTTGGGGTGAACGCACCCACGCCAGCGGACATCTGTTCGTTCCCGGCGAGCACGTCCTGCAGCTCACCCCCATGCTGGACGCCGTCGTCGGACCATCCCGACGTGCCTTCTGGCTACTGCAGGCCGGCGTCGGCCTGGTGCTGCTGATCGCGTGCGCGAATCTCGCCAACCTGCTCGTGGTCCGCGCCGAAACGCGCGGTCGCGAGATCGCGCTGCGCACCGCTCTCGGTGCGGGTCGGCGTCGGCTGCTCGCGCAGTTCGTCGCCGAAGGACTCGTGCTCCTCGGACTCGGCGGCGCGCTCGGCCTCGCAGCAGCCTGGGCCGGGATCGGCGCGCTGACGGCCGCCTATCCGGAGAGCGTGCCTCGCGTCGCCGGCATCGGCATCGATGCATCGGTCCTTGGCTTCACGCTACTCGTCTCGGCCCTCACCGCGCTGATCTTCGGCCTGGCGCCGCTGCGTTATCTCTCCGGACGCACCGGTGGACGTCTCCTGAACGATAGGGCTTCAGGCGCAACGGCGATTCGGCCGACGATGCGCCGTGTTCTGGTCGCTGCTGAAGTCGCCCTCGCGGTGCTCCTCGTGGCGGGCGCGGGTCTGATGGTGCGAACGGTTCACAATCTGATGAGCGTCGATGCCGGATTCGATCGATCCAGGCTTGTGACGTTCGGCATCGCGTTGCCCGCGGCGACCTACCCGGCGTTTGATGGACGCGTGCAGATGTACGATCGCTTGCTCGATCGCCTGCGCACGATGCCAGGAATCGAGGGCGGCGCGGCCGTGTCCGGCCTTGCGCCACAGCGTGCAGCCAACGGATTCGGGACCGACATCGAGCACTACACGCCGCCGCCGGAAGGGGCGGAGCTGGTCGCGTATTACCAGACAATCACGAATGGCTACTTCGATGCGATGCGGATCCCGATTGTGCGTGGTCGCGCGTTCGAGGCCGCCGACCGCATCGGCGCGCCGGTGGCGATCGTGAACGAAGCATTCGTGCGCACGTTCTGGAAGGGCGTCGATCCGATCGGCCGGCGTGTGCGCCCGCGCTTCGGTGACGAGACGCCGTGGGTCACGGTGGTTGGCGTGGCGAAGGACGTGAGGCAGGCTGGGGTCGATCAGCCGGCTGGCACCGAGCTCTACGTGCTCTTGGACCAGATCCCTCGCATCTTCCCCGCCGTTCAGGGCGGACGACTGGGCAGCGGCTTCGGGGACGCGAGCATGCATGTCGTGCTACGCACCAACATGTCTGCCACCGCGCTGCAGCCGTCGATCGCGAACGCCGTGCGCGAAGTTGATCCCGGTCTGCCAGTCATCCGGCTACGCGACATGGAGGAGGTGTTCCGCGACTCGGTCCGTCGTCCGCGCATGCTGATGCAGTTTCTGACAGGGTTTGCCGGCCTGGCGCTCTTGCTGGCCGCCACCGGCACCTACGGCGTGCTCTCGTACATGGTCGCCCAGCAGCGGCGCGAGATCGGGATCCGGATGGCGCTCGGGGCCGAGCGCAGCGTCGTGCTCCGCGCGATCCTGGGCCACGGACTGAAGCTGGCGTGTGCCGGCCTCGTGGCCGGCCTCGCCGGCGCGCTCGTGCTGACGCGGCTGATGGGGACGCTGCTCTTCGCGGTCCGGCCGAATGACCCGGCGACGCTGGCCGGCGTGGCGGCGCTCATCGCCGCTGTCGCTGCGGCCGCCAGTCTAATCCCAGCGTTCCGCGCCACGCGCGTCGATCCGCTCGCGGCGCTCAAGGACGACTAGCGCTCAGCACTTCCGCCGTGGCCGGCACCGCCGCGTGACCGGTCGCGCGCCCGATCCTCGCCGCCGCAGGCGGTCGCCGTGCGGCCGTGGCGGCGCTCAGCGGCCACAGCGACGCCTGTGAGCAGAAGCGGTGTCCGAAGTATGTATACATCTTCGGACATCCTACATGCGGACTTTGCCGGTAAGTTCAGGCCATTCTTGCGGTTGTCGAGGACTCGGTTCACGCCGCAGTGACGAGCCAGTTGCGGATTCCGTCCCTGACACCCCAGCCGACACGCGTTGACGGCTCGACGCCACACGTTTGGCTCAGCCGGCACGTTCCGAATCGTCCGACGGTACGCGACAGATTGCCGGCGATGCAGCGGCTTCTGTCTAGACATGCGGCGCACTCGTCGGCGACGCGTCATTCGAGCGCGCTACAGATCTGCCTCCCCGCAAACTGGATGGTGCTACCGAGGCGTGAGGAGAACGCGTTGCCTTTGACGTCTCGTGCTTGGTCAGGTTCGACGTCCAAGTGGCGTTCATCGGTACAAGCAAGGCCGATGAATGGAGCAGCGGATGCACGCATACCACGTCCGATTTACTTCGCGGCTGCGCGGGGAACTTGTCGCATGAGGCGATGCCATGTGCCGCCCGAGCATGGCCCCGCGCATCGCGTTCGCCGATCGTGTGGCCACACTGTGCCGCTCGGTATAGCTACTTTCCGGTGAAGAAATGACCTCTGGCGATGCGCGTTCGCGGCCTCGGTGGGTCCGGGAATGTGGCAGGGCGCTTCAATTCTGTTTGTTCACGGGTTCCGACTACGCGGCGGCTCGCCGGT
>JADYYY010000014.1 GCA_020853395.1 Acidobacteriota bacterium | reverse complement strand
CGTGAGGCTCAGGATCGCTGGGCGCTGCGTTCACAAACACGATTCAGCGGCGCGCAGGCGGCGGGCAAGTTCGACGCGGAGATCGCGCCGGTCGAAATCCCGACGCGCAAGGGACGCGTCGTTTTCGAGCGGGACGAACACAACCGCCCCGATATGACGCTCGAGTCGCTCGCGAAGTTGAAGCCGGCCTTCCGCAACGACGGCACCATCACTGCGGGCAACGCTCCGGGCCTGAACGCCGGTGCGGCCGCGCTGATCGTTGCCAACGCCGCGTGGGCCGAGAAACGCGGTCTGGAGCCGATGGCACGCCTTGTGGCGTACGGCGTCGGGGCCGTCGAGCCGGGCATGTTCGGACTCGGCCCCTTGCCAGCCGTACGTCAGGCGCTGCAGCGAGCCGGTTGGCAACTTGCAGACATCGAGCGAGCGGAAATCAACGAGGCGTTCGCGGCGATCGCGCTCGCGCTCACCAGGGAACTCGGTTTATCGGAGGAGGTTGTGAACGTCGAGGGCGGCGCAATAGCGCATGGACACCCGATCGGCGCCACGGGGGCGGTGCTGACCACCCGGCTTCTGCATTCGATGCGACGCGACGGCGTCCGCCGTGGCCTGGTGACGCTTTGCATAGGCGGGGGGCAAGGGGTTGCACTCGCGCTCGAAGCGGTTCGGTGACGACTGAGTGAGAAACCGACGACCGATCACGGCCCGCACGGCGCCCGCACTACGCATGCCGAAGCGGCGCCGCCCATGCACGAGGGCGGGCACACGCGCGCGACGCCCATGACAAGCACGCCGGCTACAGCGTGTCGATGTTCCGCAACACGAGGCCGGCGACATCGTGCTCGTGCGCAGCGATCCGCGCGACGTGCCGCGTATCGTGAATCTCTCGCGCGCGAGCTACCGCAAGATGGTCCAGAACCTGTGGTGGGCTGCGGGCTACAACATCGTCGCGATCCCGCTCGCGGCGGGCGTGCTCGCGCCGTGGGGCGTGCTGCTCACTCCGGCGGTCGGCGCGGTGCTGATGTCGCTGAGCACGATCATCGTGGCGGTCAATGCGCAGCTCCTGCGGCGCGTGCGGCTGTGAACGACTCAACGCGACGCGTTTTCGGCAACGGCACGCAGCGTGCAAGTAACCAGGAAGGCATAGACGACACATGAGCACCGACGAAACGAAACCCATCCATTTCAATCCTCTCGAGCTCGGCGGATGGCGCCTCGCGCAGGCCGCGACGGAGTACGCCGTCGACGCCTGGCAGCGCGGCGCGCTGTACGCCGACGTGATGCGCCGGCGCGGCAACCAGTACCAGGAGCACCTCCGCGAGGCGGTGCCGCACGTACTCGACTTCCCCTTCGAGCCGGTCATGTCGGGACGCGATCTCGAGCGGCCGGTCAACTACTGGCTGGTCCGCATCCTGCTCTCCGAGGACGTGACCACCGATCCGCGCAAGCGGCCATTCGTGGTGCTCGATCCGCGGGCCGGACACGGGCCGGGCATCGGCGGCTTCAAGGCCGACAGCGAGGTCGGGGTCGCCCTGCGCGCCGGCCACCCCTGCTATTTCGTCGGGTTCCTGCCCGACCCGGTGCCGGGACAAACGGTCGAGGACGTGATGCGCGCCGAAGCGGCATTCCTGGAGCGCGTCATCGCTCTGCACCCGGAGAGCGAGGGCAGGCCGGTGGTGATCGGCAACTGTCAGGCGGGTTGGCAGGTCCTGATGACCGCCGCGATGCGGCCGGAGCTCTTCGGCCCGATCATCGTGCCCGGCACGCCGCTCTCGTACTGGGCCGGCTGGCGGGGCAAGAACCCGATGCGCTACGCCGGCGGGTTGCTCGGCGGGAGCTGGCTGACGGCGCTCACCAGCGACCTGGGCGCCGGCCGCTTCGACGGCGCGTGGCTGGTCGCGAACTTCGAGAACCTCAATCCCGCCAATACCCTGTGGACCAAGCAGTACGACCTGTACGCCAAGGTGGATACGGAGGCCGAGCGCTATCTCGGCTTCGAGCAGTACTGGGGCGGGTACGTCTTCCTGAGCGACGTCGAGATGCAGTGGCTCGTCGACAACCTGTTCGTCGGGAATCGCCTGGCGACGGCGGAACTGATCACCTCCGACGGCATCCGCCTGGACCTGCGCAACATCCGCTCGCCCATCGTCGTGTTCTGCTCGATGGGCGACAACATCACGCCGCCGCCCCAGGCGCTCGGCTGGATCATCGACCTCTATCGCGACGACGCCGACGTAAAGGCGCACGGCCAGACCATCGTCTACGCCCTGCACGAGAGCGTCGGCCACCTCGGCATCTTCGTGTCGGGAAGCGTGGGACGCAAAGAGCACAAGGAGTTCGGCGAGAACATCGACTACATCGACGTGCTGCCGCCGGGCATCTACCACGCCAGGCTGGACGCGAAGACGGAGCACACCCTCAACCCGGACCTCGTGGTGGGGGACTACGTGCTCGCGTTCGAAAAGAGCGGGGTCGAGGAGGTGCGCAAGATCGTCGCGCCGGATCCGGAGTCGGACCGGCGATTCGCGGCGGCGGCCCGCATCTCCGAGATGAACCTGGGCCTGTACCGAACGTTCCTCCAGCCGCTGGTGCGCGCAGCCGTCACCCCCCACTGGGCGGAGTCGCTGCAGCGGCTGCATCCGTTGCGCCTGTCCTACGAGCTGATGTCTGACGCCAGTCCGCTGTCGGGTCCGATCGCCAAGGGCGCCGACAAAGTGCGCGAGAACCGCGCGCCGGCGAGCGCCGCCAATCCGTTTCTGCAGCTGCAGGAGATGTTCTCGGAGACCGTCGCGAGATCGCTCGACCAGTGGCGCATGATCCGCGACGACGCCTGCGAGAAGACCTTCGAGGCGATCTACGGCTCGCCCTGGATCCAGGCGCTCGCCGGGCTGAACGCCGATGACGGCGCCGCCCCCCGACCCCATCCGGGGGTGACGCCCGAGCATCGGGAGTACGTCGCACGGGAAGTCGAAAGGCTGCGCGCCAGCCTGGCCGAGGGCGGCGCGGTCGAGGCCGGACTGCGGGCGATCGGCTTCATCACTCGCTCGCGCGGCGAGGTCGACGAGCGCGGGTTCAACATCCTCCGCAAGTTCCGCGAGGTCCATTGCTGCCGCATCCTTCCCCTTTCGGACTATAAGCAGATGGTTCGCCAGCAGGCGCTGCTCATGGACCTTGACGAAGATGCCGCAGTGGCTGCGATCCCTGCGCTGTTGGAACAGGCCGATCCGGCCGACATTCGGGACGTGGCCGCGATCGTCGAAGAGGCGGTGGCGGCTTCGGCGGAACAGACGCCGGAAGAACGGCAGCGCCTCGAACAGATGCAAGCGCTGTTCGAGGCGGCGGCGCGCAGCCCGAAGGAGGCGCGCGCATCGAGCGCCGGCGCCGTCGCCGGATCGGACGGGAGACGCAAGG